>CAZFYJ010000220.1:0-3477 GCA_964523215.1 uncultured Sphingomonadaceae bacterium
ATCGTGCGTGAGACAAGGCGCGTCACCTGTGCGGGATTGCCAACGCCAATCGTATCGGCAAGGGCGATTTCCTGCGGCTCCGCCTCTGCCAGCTGCTGGCATAGCGCGACAACATGATCTTCGTCGACATCCCCTTCATAGGGGCAGCCAAAGGAAGCCGCCAGCGTGATCTGGCCTGTCAGGCCCGCTTCCCTGGCCAGTGCGACAATGGATTTCGCCGCAGCAATGGATTCGGCGCAATTTTGCCCCTGATTGGCGATGGCGAAACGATCGGTCGCAACGCTCACGGCCCCCAGCTGGTTGATCCGCCCGGTGGCAATCGCGCGCTCGGCCCCGCGCGCATTCATGACCAGCCCGATATAGGTCACATCGTCGCGCACCGGCAGCCCCGCGCAGACTGCCTCAGCATCGGCCATTTGCGGCACCCGCTTGGGATGGACAAAGCTGGTCACCTCGATCCGCCGCGCACCCGCTGCAATGCTGTGCGCGATCAACGACAATTTGTCCGCCGTGGAGACAAGCTGCTTTTCATTCTGCAACCCGTCACGCGGGCCGACTTCGATGAATTCAATCCTTCGGGGCAGGGGCACGGCGTCTCTCGTCATTTGTATACAAATTATGCGGCAAGATCATCACGGCTTTCGCCGCCCTTCAGCTTGTGCGCATCGGCATAGGCATGAAAGGCGCGACGGATATGACTGGTCATCACGGCTTCTGCCCAATCGCCATCGCGGCGGGCAAAGGCCGCCAGCAGCTCATCATGTTCATGATGTGAGCACAGCAGATTGTCGCGATCATATTGCAAGGCAGTGCGCAGCACGACGGGCTGCTCGATCAGTTTCGTCAACATGCTGGCCAGCTGGTCGGATTTCGCCGCGCTCAATATGATGGCGTGAAACTGCCGGTTGAGCTCGAGGAACAGGGGTATGTCCGGCTCGTCTTTCGATATCGCCTGCAAGATTGCGCTGTTGAGGGATTTCAACCGCTCCAGCTGATCCCAGCTGATGCGGGTGGCCGAGCGTTTTGCGGCATAGGCCTCCAGCATGGTGCGCAGCTGGAACGCCTCTTCCATCTCATCCAGCGACCAGTCCGCCACATAGCTGCGCTGCGATTCGTTGCGACGGACGAAGGATTCGGCTTCCAGCCGCCGCAGCGCATCGCGAACAGGCGTTCTGGACACCTCGCAGCTCTCCGCCAGCTGCTCCTCGCGCAAGGGCGCACCGGGTGCCAGCGCGCCCGAGAGGATCATCCCCCTGATATGGGTATAAGCCCGGTCGGACGCGCGCGACATGATGATCCTTTGCAGGTTGACGTCGGGCTTTTGTATACAATAAGATATATGCAAAGCAAGATCAGGGAGATTAAGCCATGCCGTTTTCCAAGTCCGCCTTGTTTGCGTCTGCAGCGATTGCCCTCACAGCCTCTCCCGCCTACGCCCAGGATGCAGGGGACGGCGCGAGCGAGGGCGAAGAAATCATCGTGACGGCGCGCCGGCAGAGCGAGCGGCTTGAGGATGTGCCCGCCTCCGTTTCAGTTTTGACGGCAGATGCGCTGGCAAAGACTGGGGCGCGCAATGCCGAGGATTTCACTCAGCTGACCCCTGGTGTCACCATTGTGACCGGCACGGCCGAGGCTGGTGACACGCAGATCAACATTCGCGGCATCAATGGTGCGCGCGATGCGGAAAGCTCGGTCGCGCTGGTGGTCGATGGCATTTTGAAAACGAACAGCGCGCAGCTGAACCAGAATCAGGGCACGCTGCGCCAGATCGAAATCTTGAAAGGCCCGCAAGGCGCCATCTATGGCCGCAATGCCGCCGCCGGGGCGATTGTCGTCTCGACCTTGAAGCCTGGCGATACGCTGGCGGGCGGCGTCCGCCTGTCATATGCCAATGAAAACACGATCGACGGCAGCGCCTACATCTCCACGCCGATTGGCGACAGCGCCGGATTTCTGCTGTCCGCGGCCTATCGGACCACCGACGGCTTTTTTCGCAACATCTTTCTGAACAACCGCAAGGTGGTGGACGATCAGGAAAGCTGGGCCGTCGACGGGCGGTTCGTCGCGCAAGTGGGGGACAACAGCGAACTGGACGTCAAGGCGCGCTATGCCGATCTTTCCGGCGCCTCGATCAACTTCAACGCGGCCTTCCATTTGCCGGCACTTGGCGGCGCGTTCAACGAGGATGTCGATGATCATCCGTTCCGCTATTATGGCAATATCCGCCCGACCAATGATCAAAAGAGCTTTGATGCATCGATCAAGCTCGAACATGATTTCGGCGCGACGAAGCTGACCGCCTGGGCGCTTTATTCCGATATCAAGCAAAGCCTGACGGCGGACGGCACATCGGCCGATTTTGCGCGCTACATCTCGCCGGCATTTGGCGCCCCTGCCAATCCGACCAACCTTGCCGTGCAGAATGCCTGCTTTGCATCAACAGCTGCAAACACCGGCTTCCCGGTCAATCCGCCGGGTGTGATCGGCGCGATACCCGTTCCCTTCATTTTCAACTTTTCGGGATCGACCTTTGGCCCATACAGCCCGACGACATGCGACGGCACCCAGCTGCAGATCCGCAACCAGAAGGATATCAGCGGCGAAATCCGGCTTGCATCAAATGGCGATGGGCCGCTGGACTGGCAGATTGGGGCCTATGCGCTCAACATTGATCGCTCGGTCGGCGTCAGCCTTGGGGCCGATCTTGGTTCCGGGGTGCTGCGCAGCCTCTACAACGCACCAGGCACCAGCAATCCGACATCGCAGCTCTATTCGGACAAGTTCAAAACCAATGTCTATGCCGCGTTCGGTTCGCTGGATTATGAGGTTTCGGACAGGCTGAAGCTTGGTGCCGCCCTGCGATACGATATTGAGGATCGCAACGTGAGCAACCGGGTGCCCAATGTGAACGATCCGATCACCGGCGCAAAGATCAACCCCGGTTTGCCCCTGACGGGCCCGATTCCGGACAAGAATGCAACCTTCAAGCAGCTGCAGCCGAAAATCAGCATCAGCTTCAAGCCAATGGACAATATGAATCTCTATGCCAACTGGGGCATTGGCTTCAAATCGGGCGGGTTCAACAATCAGGGCGCATCGGCCACGATCAACCAGTTTTTCAACAACACAAGCGGTGCCTTTGGCACCATCGATGCCGATGTTTTCATCAATGATGATTATCGCAAGGAACGCTCCAGTTCGTTCGAGGCGGGCATCAAGGGCTCGGTTCTGGGCGGCAGGATCACCTATGATCTGGCGGGCTATTATACGCGCATCACCGACATGCAGTTTTTCGAATTTTTTGTGGGCTCATTCGGCCTGCTGCGCGTGGTCTCCAACATTGACCGGGTCGATGTCAAAGGCGTGGAGCTGAACAGCAGCGCACAGATTGTCGATGGCTGGAAGATCTTTGGTTCGGTCAATCTGACGGACAGCGAGATCAAGAAGAACAGCTCGCGCGCCTATACCGTGGGCAAC
>CAZFYJ010000221.1:0-3451 GCA_964523215.1 uncultured Sphingomonadaceae bacterium
ATGGGGCCGTTTCAGATGGCCGATCTGGCAGGTGTCGATATTGGCTGGCACCGCGATCCGGCGCGCATCGAAACGATCCGCGATGCGCTGTGCGCCGAAGACCGCTGGGGGCAGAAAAAAGGTGCGGGCTTTTATGATTATGACGACAAGCGCAATCCCAGCCCGAGCCCGCGGGTGCAGGAGATCATCGATGCCTTTGCGGCAAAGGCCGGGAAAGCGAAGCGCACGATTGCCACCGAAGAGATCATCGAACGCACGCTGTATCCGATGGTGAGCGAAGGGGCGCTGATTCTCGCCGAAGGCAAGGCACAGCGCGCATCCGATATCGATGTGGTTTGGATCTATGGCTATGGCTGGCCTGCCTGGCGCGGCGGCCCGATGTTCTGGGCTGATCTGGAAGGCGCGGCAAAGATCGTTGCCGGGCTTGAAAAGCACGGCCTGCCGGTCGCGCCGCTGCTGCGCGAGAAAGCCGAGAACGGCACGCGGTTCAACTAGCGCGTTTTCGAACCATGACAACATGGTTCCGTCGAACCCGACATCGCGCTAGGCGCGCAGCTCTGCACCCAGTTTCGCGGCAGCGGCGACAATGGCATCGCTGATCGCCTTCAGCGCGGCTTCATCATAGCTCTTCTCCACCGGCTGCAACGTCACCTCGACCGCAAGGCTCAGCTGCCCATCCTTGGCAAAGCGATCAAAGATGCGCGCCGCCACGATGTTCGCCTTGTCCGCTCCCCTGATCGCGCGGATGAGATCGCCGGCGGCCATGCTTTCGGGAACGAGAAAGGCAAAATCGCGCGTCACGGCTTGCAGCGGCGGCGGCGCAAAGGCCGGGCGCATGAAGCCGCTGGCGCCGCGTTCGCCTTTGCGGGCGGGAATGGCATCGAGATAAAGTTCGCCCACCACCGCGTCATCGAGCCCGAAGCGCTTCGCCACTGCGGGGTGCAACGTGCCGAATGCGGCGAGGATGCTTTTCGGCCCCAGCCGCAGCGTCGCTGATTGTCCGGGGTGGTAATGGTCGCCAGCATCCCCCATCAGCTGCAGATTGTCGACCGGCGCGCCAGCCGCCGCCAGCAGTGCCAGTGCCTCCGCCTTGGCATCATAGGCATCAAATGGCTGCGCCTTGCCCTGCTGCCAGCTGCGCGCTGCCTTGCTGCCCGCCAGCACGAAGCCGAGCGTCAGATGCTCGCCTGCGGCCAGATAGCGCCGCCCCGTCTCGAACAGGCGTACACTGGCCAGCCCGCGATCAAGGTTGCGCTGCGCGGCCGAAAGCAGGCCAGGCAGCAGCGACGGGCGCATGACCTTCAGGTCTTCGCTGATCGGATTGGCGACAAGCCAGGCACCCCCGCCAAACAGCGCGGCTTCCGCCTCGGCGATAAACGACCAGGTGACGGCTTCATTGAGGCCGCGCGCTGCCGCAGCCCGGCGCACCCGGCGCTCCCGCAGCTGCATGGGGGTGGCCGTCGGCGCAGCAACGCCATCGGGGCGGGGCAGTGCTGCCGAACCAATCTGATCGAGGCCAACGATGCGCACGATTTCTTCGACCAGATCAGCCGGCCCGTCAATGTCGCGCCGCCATGTGGGGACGGTTACGGTCCAGTCAGCAGCAACGTCGAAGCCGAGCGATTGCAGGATCGCTTTCTGCCGGTCAGCCGGCACGTCGATGCCGCCCAAGGCCGCGCAACGCGAAGCGTCATAAGCGATGGACGTGCGTTCGACAGGGGGCTGCCCGGCGCGGATCAGCTCGCTTGCCTCGCCGCCGCAGCAGTGCAGGATGAGATCGGTGAGGATCGCCATCCCGTCTTCGAGAAAGGCAGGATCAACGCCGCGTTCAAAGCGCGTGCGGGCGTCGCTCGTCAGTCCCAGCGCCTGGCCGGTGCGGGCGATATGCTCCGGCGTGAAATAGGCGATTTCAAGCAGCACGTCGGTTGTCTCGGGCGAACAACCCGAATGTTCGCCGCCCATGATCCCGGCAATATCATGCACGCCGCTATCGTCTGCGATGACGGTCATCGCGCTGGTCAGCCCGTAGGTCTTTTCGTTGAGCGCGGTCACCTGCTCGCCATCATGTGCGCGGCGTGCGACGACGGCGCCCGTGAGCCGGGCAAGATCATAGGCATGGGCCGGGCGGCCGCAGGCGAGCATCAGATAATTGGTGCAATCGACCAGCGCCGAAATCGGGCGCTGGCCGGCCGCCTTCAATCGTGCCTGCATCCAGGCGGGCGAGGGGCCGTTCGTCACACCGCGGATCACGCGGCCAAAAAAGGCGGGGCAGCCCTCCGGATCGTCGGTGCGGATTTCAACCGGGCACGGATAGCGTGCGGTGATGGCAGGGACTTCGACGGGCTTGAACGTGCCGAGACCGGCTGCCGCGAGATCGCGCGCAATGCCCATCACGCCCATGCAATCCTGCCGGTTGGGGGTGATCGCAACGTCGAACACCGGATCGTTCAGCCCGGCATATTCGGCATAGGGCGTGCCGATCGGCGCATCCGCTGGCAGTTCGATGATGCCATCATGATCGTCGCCCAGCTCCAGCTCACGCGAGGAGCACATCATCCCGTTTGATTCGACGCCGCGGATCGCCGCTTTCCGCAGCACCATGCCATTGGCAGGCACAACCGCGCCTTCCACGCCGAAAACGCCGACAAGGCCTGCCCGCGCATTGGGCGCGCCGCACACCACCTGCAACGGCACGCCATCACCCTGATCGACCGTGAGCACTTGCAGCTTGTCCGCCTGCGGATGGGGGGCGGCCGTCAGCACACGGGCAACGGCAAAGCCCGCCAGCCGCGCCGCCGGATTGTCCACCGCTTCCACTTCAAGCCCGATCCGGTTCAGGGCATCGGCCACCTGCTCGATGGTCGCATCGGTTTCGAGATGTTGTTTGAGCCAGGAGAGCGAGAATTTCATGCGCCTGCACCCCGTGCACCGACGCCGCCGCTCAGCGTCGGTCCGTCCAGCGCGCCAAAGCCATAATGCCGCAGCCAGCGGACATCGCCATCGAAAAAGGCGCGCAGATCGTCCATCCCATATTTGAGCATCGCCAGCCGATCGACCCCGGTGCCAAAGGCAAAGCCCTGCCATATCTCGGGATCGAGCCCGCAGGCTTCGATCACCTTGCGGTGCACCATGCCGCTGCCCAGCACCTCCATCCAGCCGCCATCGGCACTGTCGCCGCCGCCGCCGATCACGCGCTTGCCATTCACCATCGTGTAGCCGACATCCACCTCCACCGAGGGTTCGGTGAACGGAAAATAGCTCGGCCGCAGGCGCAGCACCACATCGTCCCGCTCGAAAAAGGCCTTGAGGAACGTCTCAAGCGTCCATTTGAGATGGCCCAGATGAATGCCCTTGTCGATCACCAGCCCCTCGATCTGGTGAAACATCGGCGTGTGCGTCGCGTCGCTGTCGCTGCGATAGACGCGGCCCGGCGCGATGATGCGGATCGGGG
>CAZFYJ010000222.1:0-3401 GCA_964523215.1 uncultured Sphingomonadaceae bacterium
TCAAAATACCATTGATCCGGCTTGTCGGTGGGTATCTGGCCCCAACGACGCATCTGGGTCAGTGTCCAGACCGCATCGGAGTAAAAGGGATAGCCCGCGAACTGGTTGAAGAACACGTTGAAATCGGGCGCAGCGCGGGTATCGCCGGACGCAAAGGTGAACTTGCCGGTCATGCTTGCGCCAATGACATCCGCATCCGCGCCCACATATTGCGGCATCGCCAAAATCTTGACCGCCTCTGCGCGGTTCTTACCCCCCTCAGCATCAAGCCATTGCTGCGCCTTGATGATCGCGCGAAGCAAAGCCTTGACTGTCTTAGGATTCTTGGCAGCAAATTCCTCGGTGAGGCCGAAGACCTTTTCGGGATTGCCCTTGAAAATCTCGTCATCGGTAATGATCGGAACGCCGATCTTCTTCTTCACAGCCGCCTGGTTCCACGGTTCGCCGACGGAATAGCCGTCAATCGTTCCAGCCTCCAGCGTGGAGGGCATCTGCGGCGGGGGTGTCACCGAAATCTGAATTTGTGCCGCCGTTGTGCCAGCGGTGTCGCCCGGCAGATAATAGCCTGGCTCAATGCCCCCTGCTGCCAACCAGTAGCGGAGTTCGTAATTATGCGGGCTGAAGGGAAAGACCATGCCAAATTTCAGGTTCTTGCCCTTGAGCGCTGCTGCCGAAATCGGGTGCTTGACCTTGCCGTCAGGCCCTTTTGGCAAGCTGGGCGCAATCTGCCCCCAGACCTTGTTCGACACGGTTATGGCATTGCCGTTGAGATCGAGGCTGATCGGGGCAATCAGCTTGGCTTTGGCCCCAATGCCTGCCGCTGCAGCAATAGGCTGTCCCGCCAGCATGTGCGCGCCATCAAGCTGCCCACCTACAACGCCATCGAGCAGCACCTTCCAATTTGCCTGCGGCTCAAGCGTTACGCTCAATCCTTCCTCGCGGAAAAAGCCCTTCTCTTGTGCGATCGCCAGCGGTGCCATGTCCGTCAGCTTGATGAAACCAAGCTTGAGGGCCGGCTTTTCCAGATCACCTGCAGAAACGGCGGGCTTCTCCGGCGCTTCACTGCCCTTGCCGCAGCCGGCCACCGCAATGCTTGCCATCAACGCCGCGACAATTGCGCGCCGGTTGAATGCTTTTCGTCCGC
This sequence comes from uncultured Sphingomonadaceae bacterium, assembly GCA_964523215.1. Lineage (GTDB taxonomy): Bacteria > Pseudomonadota > Alphaproteobacteria > Sphingomonadales > Sphingomonadaceae > CAZFYJ01. The sequence goes on from CAZFYJ010000222.1 coordinate 1,145, forward strand.
TCATATAACCCACCCCTCGATTGCAGCGCGACAAAACGAAAAAGCCGCCCGAACGCATCCCCATAGGAGAAGGTCTGGGCGGCGACTTTGCCACGCAATGGAAATGATATGCCGGGCGGTGGTCTCTCCCCCCATCCTTGAAGGGCACCATCCTGCTACGAGCTCAAAGCTAAGTGATTCGCACCGTGTTCGGCAAGCGATTTTTGCATCGCAGCAAAATATTATTCGTATCGCTGTCCAGCGATATAGCCTTCCAGCAGCATCGGATCGAACGGGATTCCATCAAAAAAACTATTGTTTTCCAGAGTGATGACACCCTGTTGCATGCTCACCGAAGTGGGCTTCAACAGGCTGCCCTCGACCTTCGAACTGGCACCGGGAAGCGGGTCTTTCGTCCCCAATAGTGCGCTGCGGTAGACATCCGGGCGAAACACCCGCGCCGCCGTGCGGGCATCGCCAGCGTCAAACTCCATTCCGTCCCAGCGCACCATCTGGCTGTACAGCCATTCGGCCTGGCTGACCCAGGGGAAGTTGGCAGCCTCGCGATGCTGGAACATGAAATCGGGATAATGCAGCACCTCGCCGCCCTGCGACAGAAGCAGCCGGTCGGATATGGCCCGGCGGATCAGCGCGGCATTGCCATCTAGATATTCGCTCCGCGCCAGAATCGCTGCATTGGCATCCAGATGCGCAGGATCGACGAAATGTTCACCCGCCTTGCGCAAGGCGCGGATCAGCGCTTCCGCTTCGCTGCGCCGTTCCTCCATCATAGGTTCGCGAAAGGCCAGCACCTTTTCCACCCCGCGCCGCCATATCTGTGCGGTTGCCAGGACAATTTCGCCAGCGCCGCGCTCCACCGCCACACTGTTCCACGGCTCACCGACGCAGATTGCATCCACTTCGCCGAATTCCAGCGCATCGGCGCAGAATGGGGGGGCGACCGTGGTGATTTCGACATCGCGATCCGGGCGTATTCCGCAGGCCGCCAGCCAATAGCGCACCATGTAATTGTGGCTCGAATATCGGTGGACGACCCCGAGCCGGAGTGGTTGCCCGGTGGCGACGATATGCGCCTTCACGGCTGCGCCTACCACGACCGGATCGCCCAGCCCACCGGCGGGATTAACGGCCCGTGCAAGATCGGGCCGCATGGTCACCGCATTGCCATTGAGGCCCAGAACAAAGGGCACTGAAAGCGGCTGCGCCGGGCGACCGCGCCCGAGCGCCGTCGCAATTGCCAGCGGAGCGACGAGATGCGCCGCATCGCTGTGACCATAAAGCAGCCGATCAAGAACCGTCGCCCAGCTCATATCGCGCACCAGGCGCAATGACAGGCCCTCTTCTTCCGCAAAGCCATGTTCCAGCGCGAGAATCGGCAGGCAGGCATCTACCAGCGGCAGAAAGCCGATGGTGAGTTCTCCAGGGCCTGTCGTTGCCGCCATCAATTCCCTCCCATCAACTGGTGCGCAGTGACGACCGCCTCGGCAATGTCTGCAATGCGCTTGCCCTGGTTCATCGCGGCCTTTCGCAATTCAGTATAGGCCTGCGGCTCGGTGAGGCTGCGGCTATCCATCAGGATGCGTTTGGCCTTGTCTACCAATTCACGCTCAGCCAACTTGCCCTTTGCCTCGGCAAGATCCGCCTGCAGCCGCGAAAAGGCATTGAAACGCCTGACTGCGAGATCGAGAATCGGGCGGATGCGGTGCGGGGCTAGACCATCGACAACATAGGAAGAAACCCCTGCATCGACTGATGCCGCGATTGACTCGTCGTCGCTTTGGTCAACAAACATGGCGATAGGTCGGCCTAGCACCCGGCTGACAGCGAAATATTCTTCCAGAACATCGCGTGAGGGATTGCCAAGGTCCATAAGGACAATGTCGGGGGCTATCTCACCGATGCGGGCAACCAGCCCGCGCCGCTCTGTCACCACGAAGATTTCGCTGTCCTCAACGGCCGCAAGCCCTTCACGGATCACCGCCGCACGGCTGGCACTTTCATCGACAATAGCGATCCTCATGGTAGCCTGCAGTGCACGGCGCAAACACGGATTTCAAGGCAATTGTGCGATGCAGCAATGACAACGACTGCCTGCGGGCTGAATGACGCCATGGACCGCTAACGCGGCATCCAGGATGCAGAACAGTTGAATTGGAGATCGGCCAAGCCGACGGGCTCGATCTGCTCATCACCCTGAAGGGCATTTCTCGACCTCTACGGGGTACGCGCCAATCCAGCTCATGTTGCTCAGCGGCTC
>CAZFYJ010000223.1:0-3380 GCA_964523215.1 uncultured Sphingomonadaceae bacterium
CCATGATCATGTAGATGCCGAAGAACATCTTGAACATGTTTTCGTTGAGATAGAAATTGATCGATGCTTGGCTTTGCGGGTCCGTGCCTGCAAAATCGAGCACCACCTTCTCGCCCTCGCGCCACATTGTGCATTTGATTTTATAGGGGCCGGCACCCATGCCATCATCGCAGACATAATCCTCGAAGCTGACCGGCTCTTCGCCAATCGCCATGCCGATGAGCTGCTTCATTGCGCGGTGATTGCGCGCGAGCAGCTCCTGCGTGGCCGAGACATAGACATCATCGCCAAAGCGTTCGGCCATCTCGATCACCCGGCGCGCCGCCACGCGGCAGGACGCAACAAGCGCGTTCAGATCCGCCTGGCACCAGTCCGGCTTGCGCGTCTGGTGCATCACGAGCTTCATCAGATCGTCATTATATTCGCCCTTGCGCCAGATTTTCACCGGCGGGATGCGCACACCTTCCTCAAAGATCGAGCGGGCGTTGATCGGCATCGAACCCACCACCTTGCCGCCAATATCCGACATATGGCCGAACATCGCGGTATAGGCGAGCAGGCGGCCATCCTTGAACACCGGGAGCAGCACCAGCCAGTCATTGCTGTGCGAAATCGCACCTTCGCAACTATAGGGATCGGACAGGAAGATCATGTCGCCATCTTCCAGCGTGCCATCAAAGCCGGCCAGAAAACCGCCAATGAAGCTGCCAAACTGGCCAACGATCATGCGGCCGGCATGATCGGCGATGAGCGGAAAGGCATCCCCCTGTTCGCGGATGCCCGGCGACATCGCGGTGCGCACCAGCGTCGCATCCATTTCGATCCGCGCGTTGCGCAGCGCATTTTCAATGATGTCGAGCGTCACCGGATCAATGTCAACTTCCCGGAATGGCTTGGGATTGGTTTCAACGATGGTTGCAGGCATGGTCGTGCTCCTCAGGCCAGGTTGATCAGGATGTTGCCGACGCGGTCGACCGTCGCGACGCAGCCGGTTTCGATGAGGGTGGTCGAATCCATCTCGACCACAATGGCCGGGCCGGGGATGATGTCGCCCTGTTTCAGCTTCGATCGGTCATAGATTGCCGCTGCCTGCGCCTTGCCATCCATCCACAGCGTGTGATCGCGCATCCTGGCAGCGGCGGGATTGCCATCGCCCCGTGGCAATTCGGCTGCGGGCAAATCAAGGCTCTGGCCAAGCGCGACCGCCCGCAGGTTCACGATTTCATGCGGCGTTTCCATGTTGAAGGTGAAGAGGCGAAGATGCTCTTCATCAAAGCGCTTGAGGATGCCGTCCACACCATCGTTGCGCAGACTATCCGGCGTGATCGTCAGTGGCACCTCAAAGGCCTGGCCCGCATAGCGGATATCGACTTCGAACGCGCTCACAATCTCGCTCTCGGCAACGCCGTCCGATCGCAGTTCGGCTCGGGTTTGTGCCGCCATTTCATCGAGGATCGCGATCAGCTCGTCGGCCTGTGTGTCCCTCGCCAGCCGGGAGAAGCTGCGCGCTGTTTCCGTGCGCATCCGCGTCGTGGCATCGCCCAGCGCGCACAGCACACCGGGTGACACGGGCGAAACAGCTGGCCAGCTGCCCATCAGCCGGGCCACTGCGTTCACATGCAGTGGCCCCGCGCCACCGAAACCCATCAACGCAAAATGACGCGGGTCATAGCCCTGTTGCACAGAGATCATGCGCAGCGCGCCGAACATATTCTCGTTGACGATATCGATGATCCCCCGCGCCGCCGCCATCAAGTCGATGCCCAGCGCATCGGCGATGGTCTGCACCGCGCGCTGCGCGCCTGCACGGTCGAGATTGAATGTCCCGCCCAGCAGATTTTCAGGCAGATAGCCGAGCACGACATTGGCATCGGTCACTGTCGGCGCCTCGCCACCCTTGCCATAAGCGACCGGCCCCGGCACGGCACCCGCCGATTGCGGCCCGACGCGCAGCGCCTTGGTCAGATCGGGGACATAGGCAATCGAGCCGCCGCCTGCGCCGACTGTCTTGACATCCAGCGCGGAGGCGCGAACCGAAAGGTGCCCCACCTCGGTCGTCCGTTGCCGCCTCGGTTCCAGATTTTCAATCAGTGCAACATCGGTCGATGTGCCGCCGACATCGAGCGTCAGGATGTTTCTGATCCCGGCATTTTTGCCCACCCACAGCGCGCCCGTCACGCCGCCGGCGGGGCCGGACATGAGGATGTTGACCGGGTGCTCCTCGGCCTTTTGCGCCGACATCAGCCCGCCATCAGACCGCAGCAGCGAGAGCTTGCCCGCCATTCCCGCTTTGGCGAGCTTTTCGCGCAGGTTCGAGACATAGGTGCCGACCACCGGGCGCACCGCCGCATTGGCAACTGTTGTCAGCGTGCGCTCATATTCCTGCATCTCGGGCAGCACTTCGTGGCTGAGCGATATGGGGATATCCTGCATGATCTCGCGCGCCATCTCGCCCACCCGCTTTTCGTGCGCGCCGTTCACATAGGCATTGATGAAGCTGACCGTGATCGCTTCGACGCCCTGTTGCTTCAGGCGGACCAGGGCGGCGCGGGCTTCGGCTTCGTCCAGTGGCCGCACCTCATCGCCGGCAGCGTTGATGCGGCCTTTCACGGTCACGGTGTCCTCCAGCGCGGCCAGCGGCTGGGGCTTGGGCCAGATGATCCAGCCCGCAAGGCCGCCCGGCACATAGCTGCGCGCAATCTGCATCACATGGCGATAGCCTTCGGTGGTGATCAGCCCGACCCGCGCGCCCTTGCCTTCCAGCACGGCGTTGGTGGCAACCGTGGTGCCGTGGAGAAAAAATTCAATGTCACCCGCCGTGATATTGGCATCGGCGCAAATCGCATTCACGCCATTCAATATGCCTTCGGAGCTGTCATGCGGGGTTGATGGCGTCTTGTGCCGCCAAAAGCCTCCCGTTTCGGTGTTGAACAGCAGCAAATCGGTGAAGGTGCCCCCCACGTCGACGCCCAGACGATAACCCATGTGCTTTCCTCTCTCACGCTGCTTTGGGAAAAGGCGGCGCCTGCGCAACCATTCCCGGCAGTTTTCGACCCATGATCTGCGACAGCCACTGGCTCGTTTCGATCAGCCTGCCCAAATCCATCCCGCTGCTGATGCCTGCGCGATCGAGCATGTAGACCACATCCTCGCTGCAGATATTGCCGGCAGCGCCCGGCGCAAAGGGGCAGCCGCCAAGGCCGCCAACCGCGGCATCCACCCGCGTTGCCCCGGCCGCGATCGCCGCCCACAGATTCGCCAGGCCCGTGCCGCGTGTGTTGTGGAAATGCACGCGCACGGGGATGGGTGCGATTGCCGCGATCGTGCGTGAGACAAGGCGCGTCACCTGCGCGGGATTGCCAACGCCAATCGTATCGGCA
>CAZFYJ010000224.1:0-3353 GCA_964523215.1 uncultured Sphingomonadaceae bacterium
GCATCCTGATCGTCGATCAGGGCGACGACAATATCGCCATCACGCGGCGCTTCCGTCCGCTGGATCAGCGCATAATCGCCGTCGAAAATGCCCGCCTCGATCATCGAATCGCCAGACACCTCAAGTGCATAATGATCCCCCGGGCCCAGGAGTGCTGCCGGCAGCGCCAGCGTCTCATAGCTTTCAAACGCTTCAATCGGCCGCCCTGCGGCAATCCGCCCGTGCAGCGGAATGGCAATGATATCGTTGGCAGCCACTGGAACCGGGAGCGGTGCCTTGGCGCCTGCTGCGGGCATTTTCCGTCCCGGCATATTGCGTGCCAGAGGATTGGACGCGAGCGATGCCCCCATCGCCGAACCCGAGCCCGCGACCGCAACCGGAGCCACGGCTGCCACCCCATCGGCACGATCCGGCGAGCGAAGCACTTCGAGGGCCCGTGCGCGATTGGGCAGGCGACGGATGAATTGCCGTTCCTCCAGTGCACTGATCAATCGGTGAATACCGGATTTTGATTTCAGCCCGAGCGCTTCCTTCATTTCCTCGAATGAAGGCGAAATGCCGCGCTCTGCCAGCCGGGCTTCGATGTAACACAAAAGTTCGTGCTGTTTGCGCGTAAGCATGACTGTCTCCCTCTTCGGTTCCGCCACATTGGCCGGCACCGATGCGGATGATCAGCATGCGGCTTTCCGGCGCAGAACGTAGAGTGAACGATCGGGCAACATCGCCGACATGTCAAGCCGTTTTTTCTTGCTTTGTTCTCGCTTGTGCACGCGGCCAGCATGAACTCGCATGATTATATGCCGCTGTCTCAGCGCAGCAAACACCAGTTCATTTCGTCTTTTCAGTCACATGAATATCCATGATCGTCATGGATTTATCGATTGCTTTTGCCATATCATATAAGGTCAGAAGAGCAATGCTGACGGCCGTGAGCGCCTCCATTTCAACGCCCGTTGCGCCCACCGATTTGACGGTTGCAGTGCAGCTGAACCCCTGCGCCGTTTCGGCAAATGCCACCTCTGCGCTGCTCAGCTGGATATTGTGGCACAGGGGAATCAGCGATGCGGCCTGCTTTGCGGCCATGATTCCTGCGATTCTGGCGATGGCGAGCGCATCGCCCTTGGCCAGTGCGGCCGTGCGGATGGCCACACGCGCTGCCGAAGACATGGTGATCGCGCCGTGCGCGCTGGCGGTGCGGCTGCTGACTGCCTTGCCCGAAACATCAACCATCGTGGCTTGCCCCGCCGCATCGAGATGGGTCAATTTCGTCACGCGCCCTCCAGCAAGAGGCGCGCCGCGGTCGCCACATCCTGCTCTCGCATCAGGCTTTCACCCACGAGAAAGCTGCGCACGCCGCATTGCTGCATGCGCTGCAGGTCGTGATGTGTGGATATGCCGCTCTCACACACCAGCAACACATCATCGGGCACCATGCGCGCCAGACGCTCGGTTGTTGCCAGATCGACCTCAAATGTCTTCAAATTGCGATTGTTGATGCCAATCAGGCGCGATTGCAACCGCGCCAATGCACGCTCCAGCTCCGCCTCGTCATGCACTTCGACCAGCACATCCAGCTGCTCTGCACGCGCGGCATGCTCGATCTCGACCATCGCGGCATCGTCTAGTGCCGCGACGATAATCAGGATCGCATCGGCCCCCATTGCCCGTGCTTCGCCGCATTGCCAGGGATCAACCATGAAATCCTTGCGCAAAACCGGCAGGTCACAGGCAGCGCGCGCCGCAACCAGATCTTCCTCAGCCCCCTGAAAATAGGGCGCATCGGTCAACACCGACAAACAGGCAGCACCGCCGGCCTGATAGGCGCGTGCATGGGCAGGCGGATCAAAATCCGCACGGATCAGCCCTTTGCTGGGGGATGCTTTCTTGATCTCGGCGATCAGGGCAAAGCCATCGACAGCCCGCGCACGCAGCGCATCCTCGAAGAAGCGCAAGGGCCCGCTGTCGGGCCAGGCGTTCATGCCCCGTGCCTTGCGCCGGGCCACTTCTCGGCGCTTTGAGGCGCAGATTTCGGCGAGTTTGTCGGTCATTGCAGCAGCTTTGTCATGGTCAATATGCCAGCCAGCAATCGAGCAATGCCTTGGCAAGCCCCTTGTCGATGGCTTCAGCGGCCTCTTCTGCCCCTGATTTCAAATCGCTGGCTTCCCCTGCAACCAGCAACGCCGCTGCTGCGTTGAGGATCACAGCGTCGCGATAGGCTCCGGCTTCGCCCTGCAGCAGGCGGCGCAGTGCATTGGCATTATAGGCTGCATCATCGCCTTTCAGCGCCGCTGCCGGATGCCGGGCAAGGCCTGCGTCTTCTGGGGTGATGGTGTCGGTACCCAGATCGAAGCCGATGGTGGCGATCCGGCTCGGGCCGCTGATCGACAGTTCGTCCAGCCCTTCCTCGCCCGAAACGATCATCGCGCGGGCGGAACCGAGGCCGGTCAGCGCCTCGTGGTAGAGCGGGAGCAGGGAGGGCGAGGCGACCCCAACCAGCTGCCGCGTCACGCCTGCCGGATTGGCAAGCGGGCCGAGAAGGTTGAAGATCGTCCTCCGCCCCAATGCCTTCCTGATCGGTGCGATGCGGGCGAGGGCGGGGTGGTGTTTTTGCGCAAAGAGGAAGGCGATGCCGAGATCGGCGAGGCTGGCCTCTGCCATGTCGCTTGCGCGATCAAGGTTCAGCCCAAGCGCCTCCAGCGTATCGGCCGCACCAGCTTTGGAGGAAGCTGCGCGATTGCCATGTTTGGCCACAGGCACGTCGCAGGCCGCAACCACCAAAGCAACAGCGGTCGAGACATTGAGGCTGTGACTGCCATCGCCGCCTGTGCCACAGACATCCATCGCACCCCCCGGGGCCGCAACGCGCCGCATCCGTGCGCGCATCGCCCGAGCCGCACCTGCAATTTCCTCTGCGGTTTCACCACGATCGGCAAGAGACGCCAGCATGTCGGCAATCTCGCCATCGTCCATCGCGCCATCCAGCATTGCGCCAAACAGCCCTTCCGCCTCGGCCAGGCTCAGGCCGGCACGCCCGGTCTGGCCGTCGCTCACACGCGGGCCTTCACAGGCAGCCCGGCAAGCTGCATGAAATTTGCGAGCATCGCATGGCCATGCTCTGTGGCAATGCTTTCGGGGTGAAACTGCACGGCGTGGATCGGCAGTGACTGGTGCCGGAAGCCCATGACAATCGGCGCATCAGAGCCATTTACGGTGGTCGCATTCACGATCAGATCGCGCGGAACATGTTCGACTATCAGGGAATGATAGCGGGTTGCCGTGAAGGGCGCGGGGATGCCGGCAAAAAGGCCAGTGCCATCGTGCGTGATCGGCGAGGTCTTTCCATGCATCAGGCC
>CAZFYJ010000225.1:0-3307 GCA_964523215.1 uncultured Sphingomonadaceae bacterium
TGCATCCAGTGCACCCGCTGCGTCCGCTTTGCCGAGGAAGTGGCCGGGATAGAGGAAATCGGCGCGATCTATCGTGGCGAGAACATGCAGATCACCAGCTATCTGGAAAAGGCGGTGACCAGCGAGCTTTCCGGCAATGTGGTCGATCTGTGCCCGGTGGGTGCGCTCACATCAAAGCCCTATGCGTTCAATGCGCGGCCATGGGAGCTGACGAAGACGCCATCGATCGACGTGATGGATGCCGTGGGCACCAATATCCGGCTCGACAGCCGGGGCAGGGCGGTGCTGCGCGCGCTGCCGCGGATCAACGAAGATGTGAACGAGGAATGGGCGCATGACAAGACGCGTCACCATGTCGATGGTCTCGTCGAACGGCGGCTGGATCGCCCCTGGGTACGGCGCAACGGCAGGCTTGCAGAGGCAAGCTGGGAAGAAGCATTTGCCGCGATTGCCGCTGTGCCGCATGGCGGATCGGTGGCCGCGATTGCGGGCGACCTGGTCGATTGCGAGACGATGTTTGCCGCACGCGAGCTGGTGCGCGGCCTGGGCGGAACGATGCTGGAGGGGCGGCAGACCGGCCTTGCCTATGATGTGTCGAGCCTTGCCGCGGTCAATTTCAACACGACGATTGCGGGCATCGAGCAGGCCGATGTCATCCTGATCGTGGGCAGCGACCTGCGGCGTGAGGCGCCGCTCATCAACACGCGCATCCAGAAGGCCGTGCGCAGGCGGCAGGCGCAGGTTTTCGCGATTGGCCCACAGGTGGATCTGACCTATCGGACGGCGTGGCTCGGCGACGATCTTGGGCTGCTGGTGAAGCCGCCCAAGGCGCTGGCAGATGCGCTGAAGACGGCGCAGCGCCCTGCGATCATCATGGGCGGGGGCGCGCTGCGCCATGATGGGGCGCATGGTGCGGCGCTTGCGCTTGCAAAAAAATATGGTCTTGTCCGCACGCTGGCAGATGGCAACGCCTGGAACGGGTTCAATGTGGTGCATATGGCGGCCGCGCGCATGGGCGGGCTGATGCTCGGCTATGCGCATGATGGCGGCATCCGTGCCATCGCGGCGGCTGCCCCGCGGCTCGCCTTTTTCCTCGGCGCAGACGAGGTTGATTTTGGCCTCTTTGCAGAGAGTTTCAAAGTCTATGTCGGCCATCACGGCGATGCCGGGGCCCATGCCGCAGATGTGATCCTGCCTGCTGCCGCCTATAGCGAGAAGCCCGGCACCTATGTGAACACCGAGGGCCGGGTGCAGCAGGCCGAACGGGCCGTCTTCCCGCCGGGCGACGCGCGCGAGGATTGGGCGATTTTCCGGGCGCTTTCACAAGCCATGGATGCAACCTTGCCGTTCGACAGCTTTGAGGAGCTGCGGGCGGCGATGGCTGCAAGCGTGCCTGACCTGGGGCGCGAAGGGCTGGTGGATTATGGCTGGGCTCCGCCTGCGCTTGCGGCAAAGCCGCATGGCAGGATTGTCGATTATCCCATCAGGGATTTTTACCTGACCAACAGCATCTGCCGCGCATCGCCCACGATGCAGCGTTGCTCGGACGAGCTGGTGCACGGCATTCCTCACGCTGATGGCGATCGGGAGGCTGCAGAATGACTGAATGGTTCCAGTCCGGCCTGCTTGGCCCTGTCGGTGGCTGGCTGCTGGCCACGCTGATCCTGATCCTGCTGATTGCGCTGCCGGTGATGCTGGCGGTGGCCATCATCATCTATTTCGATCGCAAGATCTGGGCAGCGATGGCATTGCGGCGCGGGCCGAATGTGGTCGGGCCGTTCGGCCTGCTGCAAAGCTTTGCCGATGCGCTGAAGGTGTTTCTGCAGGAAACGATCGTGCCCAGCGCGGCCAATAAGGGGCTTTTTCTGATCGCGCCCATCATCACCTTCACGGTGGCGCTGCTTGCTTGGGCGGTCATCCCCTTCGATGCGGGCATGGTGCTTGCCGATATCAATGTGGGCCTGCTCTATATTCTCGCGATCAGCTCGCTCGGCGTTTATGGCGTCATCATTTCAGGCTGGGCGTCGAACAGCAAATATCCCTTCTTCTCGGCGCTGCGGGCCTCGGCGCAGATGATCTCCTACGAAGTTTCGATCGGCTTCATCCTCATTTCGGTGGTGCTGTGGGCCGGCAGTTTCAATCTTTCGACGATCGTGGAGGCGCAGCGCGGCCATGGCCTGGGCTTCATCAATGCGTTCGGGTTCAATCTGCTGCTGTTTCCGATGGCCGTGATGTTTCTCATCTCTGCTCTGGCGGAAACGGCGCGTGCGCCATTTGACCTGACCGAGGCTGAGAGCGAGCTCGTCGCCGGCTATCAGACCGAATATTCGTCCATGGCCTTTGCGATGTTCTGGCTTGGCGAATATGCCAATGTGATCCTGATGTGCACGCTCAATGCGCTGCTCTTCTGGGGGGGGTATTTGCCGCCGGTCGATTGGGCGCCGCTCTATGCCGTGCCGGGCATTTTCTGGCTGCTGGCCAAGGTGATGATCTTCTTCTTCATCTTCAGCTGGGTGAAGGCGACCGTGCCGCGCTATCGCTATGACCAGCTGATGCGGCTGGGGTGGAAGGTGTTCCTGCCGATCTCGCTCTTCTGGGTGTGCCTGGTGAGCGGATATCTGATGTGGACGAGGTATGGCGCATGAATCTGGCGATGCTCCTTGCCGAAGTGGTGACGGTGGCGCCCAGGGAGTCGGCCCTGCCGATGCTCGGTGCGACCGATGTCAGCTGCCAGTTCGTCCGCGAGGGCGAACCCGGGCGCTTCTCGCTCTATGCAAGCATCCCGGTCATGCCGGCGAAGCGCGATCCCAATGGCAGCGTTCCCGTCCGCCTGGGTGGTGAAGGCCATTCTCTGGTCAAGGCCGTAGCGAGCGTGAACGACACGTTCGCGTCCGAATGGTTCCGCGATTATCAGCTGTCGCTTGTCGATGAGGATGATGGCGGCGCCCGCTACGTGGTCAACCTGAAGCTGCGCAAGGCAGGCAATGGCGTCGCCTATGTGACGCGCTACGCCCGACAGCAGCCCGAAGAACCTTTCGAATATTACGCCACAGGGATGTGCGCCGCGAAGTTCTTTGCGGAAGCAGCGACAAGGACTGGCAGCCAATGAGCACCATTACCCATCTCATCAAATCCTTCACCCTATGGGAATTTCTGAAGGCGCACTGGCTGACCTTGAAATATTTTTTCAAGCCGAAGGCGACGCTGAACTACCCTTATGAGAAAAACCCGATTTCGCCGCGTTTCCGGGGCGAGCATGCGCTGCGCCGCTATCCCAATGGCGAGGAACGCTGCATCGCGTGCAAGC
>CAZFYJ010000226.1:0-3283 GCA_964523215.1 uncultured Sphingomonadaceae bacterium
TGCGCGACCCGCTGACGACGCGGCAGATATTCGGCTATGGCCTGATCCTGCTTGGCTTTACGGTTTTCCTTCTGTCTGCGCTGGATATTGTGCCCAATGCCGTGCCACTTCTGCCGCCCGATGGCGGGGTCGCGGGGTTGCTTGGCGCTTATGCGATATCCATCATCTCGGCCATCGTGCTGGCCGCGGGCATCATTCTGGTCCGTAAGGGCAAGGCGAGCGCAACCGGTGGGGAGCCAGCCTAGCGCTTGCGCTTCTGGCCCTTATGGGCCTAATCTGGCGGCTGCCCATTTGCTTTCAGCACCTCGCCGGCGAGATAGAGCGAGCCGATGATCATCACCGCAGGGGGCGGCGCGGCGCGGCGCGTGGTCGCGCCAATCATGCCGAGCGCGTTCGCAACATCTGGCGCGGCCCGGCAATGCTGCGCGCCCTTGCTGCGCGCCCAGGCGACAATCGCATCAGGCGCATGATGCGCATGATCTCCCACGGGCACTGCCGTAAGGCTCGCAAGGCCGGGCAGGAACGGGCCCAGTATCCCGTGCATATCCTTGTTTTCCAGGATGCCGCAGATCAGGTGCAGCGGCTGGCCGGGCGCAATCAGAGCGGAAAGATTGGCCGCAACCGACTCCGCCCCTGCCGGGTTGTGACAGCCATCGATCCACAGCGCTGACCCCTTGGGCAGCAATTCCGTTAGCGGCCCCGGGCCAAGCCGCTGCATCCGCGCAGGCCAGTGCGCCCATTCCATCGCCGCTTTGAGCGCGGGCTCTGGCACCGAAAGGATGGATTGGTGGCGCAGCATCGCAATGGCAAGCGCGGCATTTTCGGCCTGATAAGCGCCGGCCATGCGCGGCAGTGGCAGTGAAAGGCGGCCATCCTCGTCACGATAATGGAGCAGGCCTTGATAGATTGCGGAATCCCAGGCGGATTTGCGCGCCAGCACCGGCGCACCCGCTGCTGCGGCGGCCGCGGCAATGCGCGCCGTTTGCGCGGCCGGATAATCCATGGTCACCAGCGGCACGAGCGGCTTTGCAATGCCTGCCTTTTCCGCTGCGATGCCAGCCGGGTCGCTGCCCAGAAAGGCCTGATGATCGAGGCCGAGCTGGGCAATGCCGCAGATGGCCGGATGCGCAATGACATTTGTGGCATCAAGCCGCCCCCCGAGGCCAACCTCGATGACGCTGGCATCGGCCGGGGTGCGCGCAAATGCGAGAAAGGCGGCCGCTGTGGTCGCCTCGAAAAAGCTGGGGGCAAGGCCATCGGCTTCGGCTGCATCAAGCACCTCTGCCAAAAGCGGGGCCAGTTCTGCATCGCTGATGAGCGCGCCTGCCAGGCGAATGCGTTCGTTGAAACGCACAAGATGCGGGCTGGTATACACATGCACGCTCAGGCCAGCCGCTTCCAGTGCGGCCCGCAGGAAGGCGCAGGTGGAGCCCTTGCCATTGGTGCCGGCGACATGGAAGACGGGGGGCAGTGCCAGCTGCGGATCGCCGAGCAGCGCCATCAGGCGCGTAATCCGCTCCAGCCCCAATATGTCGCGGCCGGGCGAAAGCTGGGCAAAGCGATCCAGCTGCGCCTGCACGGCAGGATCATCGGATCGGGCATGATCGGGCATGGCTGTGCCGGCTGGCCTTGCTCAGGCGGCCTTATCGCCATGCGCCAGCCAGCTGATCAGCTGAGCCAGTGTTGCGGGCAGATCCTTGCGCGCCACCACGGCATCAACCATGCCATGATCGCGCAGATATTCGGCGCGCTGAAACCCATCGGGCAGTTTTTCACGGATGGTGTTTTCGATCACCCGTTGCCCGGCAAAGCCGATCAGCGCCTTCGGTTCGGCCAGGTGGACATCGCCCAGCATGGCATAGCTGGCCGTCACCCCGCCGGTGGTCGGATCGGTCAGCACCACGATATAGGGCAATCCGGCCCGCCGCAGGCGCGAGAGCGCAACGGTGCATTTGGGCATCTGCATCAGCGACAATATGCCTTCCTGCATGCGCGCGCCGCCGGCAGCCGTAAAGGCGATATAGGGACATTTGCGATCCATCGCCGCCTTCACGCCCGCAGCAAAAGCCTCGCCCACGGCGACGCCCATGGACCCTCCCATGAAGGCAAAATCCTGAACGCCGACAATCGCATCATGCCCGCCGATCTTGCCGCTCGCATTGCGATAGGCATCCTGATGGCCAGTGGTTGCGCGTGCAAGGCGCAGGCGTTCGGAATATTTTTTGCTGTCGCGGAATTTGAGCGGATCGTCCGTCACGCCGGGCACAGGCAAAAGCTTGTGCTGGCCCCCGTCAAACAGCTGTGCAAACCGGTCATCCGCGCCAATGCGATCATGATGATCGCAGCGGGGGCAGACCTTGAGGTTCTCCTCCCACTCCTTCACAAACACCATCTGCCCGCAATTCGAGCATTTGTGCCAGAGATTATCCGGCGTTTCGCGCTTGTTGATCAAAGGAATTGCGTTGCGGACGCGGTCGAGCCAGCTCATGCCGCTGCCTTTAGCATGGCGGCTTTGAGCGAGGCAACCTTGGCCTGCACATGGGCGGGTGCCGCATGGCCATGCGTGCCCACGATGTCGACGAGGGCCGAGCCGACCACGACGCCATCGGCAACCTGCGCAATCTCGGCTGCCTGTTCGGGCGTCCGCACGCCAAAGCCCACAGCAACCGGCAGGTCGGTGGCGGCTTTCAGGCGGGCGACGGCCTCTTCGATACTGGCTTGGGCGGCCTGTTGCAGCCCGGTGATCCCGGCGACGGACACATAGTAAAGAAACCCGCCCGCACCATCGAGCACGGCAGGCAGCCGAGCGTTGTCGGTGGTGGGGGTGGCGAGGCGAATGGACGCGATACCGGCGGCGCGGAGAGCGGGGCCGAGTTCGGCGTCTTCCTCGGGCGGGATATCGACGCAGATCACGCCATCGACGCCTGCCTCAACGCATTCGGCGGCGAACCAGTCGGCCCCGCGCACCGTCATCGGATTGGCATAGCCCATCAGCACCAGCGGGGTTTCGGGGTGTCGCGCGCGGAAGGCGGCGGCAATCGCGAAGATATCGGCGGTGGTGGTGCCCGCCTCCAGACTGCGAATATTGGCTTTCTGGATCGCGGGGCCATCGGCCATCGGATCAGTGAAGGGCATGCCAAGTTCGATGACATCGGCGCCGCCCGCGACCAGCGCGTCGAGATTGGCGGCGGTGTCACCGTCACCGGCAGTGATGAAGGTGACGAGCGCGGGGTGGGCTTTGGTGAAGGCACCAGCAAGCCTATTCGTGATGAGGCGGGTCATA
>CAZFYJ010000227.1:0-3273 GCA_964523215.1 uncultured Sphingomonadaceae bacterium
GGCAGTTTTTTCGGATTTTGCAGCAGCGCTGGCGCAGGCGGGCTGCCAGCCGGGCGAACTGACCCTGCTCGATCCGCGCGCAGCCGAAATCCGCTTTGTCGCCAATCTGGATACGGCAGAGAAGATAAAAAGAAGCTTTGAAAATAAGATAGACATCATAATTCAGAATTCATCTGGACGCAGGAAGCGACTGCTGGTGGCCGATATGGATTCAACCATGATCACGGTCGAATGCATCGACGAGCTGGCAGATTATGCCGGCATCAAGCCACATGTTGCCGCGATCACCGAGCAGGCAATGCAGGGCAAGCTGGACTTTGCAGAGGCGCTGCAAGCGCGCGTGGCGCTGCTGGCCGGCCTTGAGGACAGCGTTTTGCAGCGATGTTATGATGAACGCGTGCGGATCATGCCGGGCGCAAAGGCGCTGGTGCGCACGATGGTGGCTGCCGGGGCCGAAGCCGTGCTGGTTTCAGGCGGGTTCACTTTTTTTGCTGAAAAGGTGGCGCAGGAGATTGGCTTTACGCGATGTGTCGCAAATCGCCTCGAAATCATCGACGGGCGGCTCAGCGGGCGGCTGCTTGGGCCGATCATCGATGCCAAGGCCAAGGCAGACAGCCTGATCGCGGCCGCCGACGCGGCAGGCCTCGCCCTTGCGGATACGCTGGCAGTGGGCGATGGCGCGAATGACCGGATGATGGTGGCCGCAGCCGGCCTTGGCATTGCCTATCGCGCAAAGCCGCAGCTGGCCGAAATGGCAGATGCCGCCATCAGGCACGGCAATCTGAGCGCCTTGCTCCACGCCCAGGGCTATGCCCGCAAGGAATGGGCTTCTGCGCGGCGCTAGGGCCCCGGCTCGACTGTCAGTTCGACGTGCTGAAGCAGGCCTGCCCGCCGCCGGAAACCGCGCCGCACACCCGCTCCGCCTCGGCCTTGCTGGCAAACGGCCCGGCCTGCAGCCGCACCACGGCACCCGCCTTCACCAGATAGGGCTGCAGTGATTGCAGCGTGGGATAGCGGCCTTCAAGGCTGTTCCACAGTGCCCGCGCCTTGGCCTCGCTGCTGAACGCGCCAAGCTGCACGCGCCATTTGCCGCTGGCAGCCGGGCGTGCAGCCGCCGGGCGTGGTGCTGTGGCAGGCGCCGTTGCCGTCCGCACCGGCGGGGCGACCGGCTCGCCAGCCGCTGGCGGAATGGGAAACTGCACACCGGGGCCCGCTGCGCCTGCCGACGGCATGGGTGCCGGCGGCAAATATGCGGGTGGCGGCGAAGCGGGCGGGATGCTTGCTGTGCGCACCGGCGAGGGCGGACTGGCACGGGTCGGCACAGGTGCTGCCTGCATGGCCGAAAGCCGCGCCTGATTTTCGCTCTGCTCCAGCTGCGCGGCGAGCTGCAGCCCGCGCTGGCGCTCTTCCAGCGAGATGAACCGGTCCATCTGTGCAAGACGACCGGTTGCCGTGGAAAGCCCGGCCGCCGCCGATCGTGTCATCAGAGCATAGGCGCGAACCCAGTCCTTGGGGGCCAGATCGCCATTGAACGCAGCCGTGCCCACAACATATTGCGCGCGTGGCTCACCGCGTGCTGCGGATCGTTCCAGATAGGGCATGGCCTCTGCGCGCTTGCCATTGTTGAACATCACCAGCCCGAGATTGTCTTCAGCCTGCAAGTGGCCTTGCTCGGCGGCCTTGCGATACCAGCTTTCCGCAATCTTGGTGTCCATCTGCACGCCGCGGCCAAGCTTGTAGGCCTGGGCCAGATTGAACTGCGCATCCGGATTACCCTTGATGGCAAGTGGCTGCCATTCGGCCACGGCGCGCGCATAATCACCGCGTTCCCACGCGTCCACGCCATCCTTCACGTCGGCATGGGCAGCGCTGACCATGCCGAAAGAGGCGAGCAAAGCAAGCCCGGCCGCCGTTGCCCGAAACCGATTGCGCAACCCCACCATCACTTTTTTCCTTCATTGTCCCGCGCCGAAACTGCATCGGCATCATGCCCGAATACACCTATAATCCTAATGCTGCATTTACAAAAGCCTCTTGCCCCGAACGCGTTTGCATCCGCCACGCAGCTGAAAAGAGCAGCAAATCGCTTAACCAAATCTTAGCCATCTTCGTGGCATGCAGGCCTCGAAGGACCAGCTGCAAGGGGATTATTGTGCGCGTATTGGCTCTCGCATCGCAAAAGGGCGGATCTGGCAAAACCACGCTTTCCGGGCATCTGGCCGTGCAGGCTCAGCTGTCCGGGGCAGGGCCCGTCGTTTTGATCGATATTGATCCGCAAGGCTCGCTTGCCGATTGGTGGAATGAACGCGAGAGCGATATGCCCGCTTTTGCGCAAACCACTGTGGCGCGCCTGGCATCCGATCTCGAAATTCTCCGCCAGCAGGGATTCAAGCTGGCCGTCATCGATACGCCGCCTGCCATCACCATGGCGATCCAGAGCGTGATTTCGGTGGCCGAGCTGATTGTCGTGCCGACCCGGCCCAGCCCGCATGATCTGCGCGCTGTTGGTGCCACTGTCGATTTGTGCGAACGTGCCGGCAAGCCGCTGATCTTTGTCGTCAACGCAGCAACGCCCAAGGCGAAAATCACATCGGAGGCCGCTGTCGCCCTTTCGCAGCATGGCACCGTTGCGCCGGTGATGCTGCACCACCGCACCGATTTTGCTGCATCGATGATTGATGGCCGCACCGTGATGGAAGTCGATCCCAATGGCAAATCGGCTTCTGAGGTGCGCGATCTGTGGGCCTATGTGGCCGATCGGCTCGAAAAGAACTTCCGTCGCACTGTCTTTGCCGCGCCTGCAGCAACAGGTGCTGTTGCCGGCTTTGGCGCGCCCCGGCCCATCGGTGGCTTTGGCCGCCGCGTGGCCGGGCAATAAGGCGGGAGACGGTATTATGGGGGATCCAAAGCCAATCGCCTCGCTGTCTTCAGGCTTGCTCGCGCGCAAGGGCGGTGCCAAGCCGGCCATGCGCCGCCAAATCAATTTCGGCAGCGCCGCCACCGCTGTGCAGCATGACGATCTGGGCTGGAACGACATGGGCTATGATGTCGATCCTGATCAGACATCCGCCGCTGCCACTGCCCACGCCGCAGATGCGACCCGCGCAATACTGTCGCCCATGGCAGCGCCGTCTGCCAAGGCGGCACCCGCGGTGCAGCCTGCGATCCCCGAAGTCGTGCACCAGCAGGACAAGCTGGCCCGCGCTGTTGCTGCCGCCACACCGCCGCGTGCAGCCCGGCGTCAGCGCGCCGGTGCCAATGGGCGCTATGCGT
>CAZFYJ010000228.1:0-3255 GCA_964523215.1 uncultured Sphingomonadaceae bacterium
CTCGATCTTGAGCGCAAGCGTATCGGGAATGTCCATCGCCGCACAATAGCGCCACAGCTCGCTGTCATCACGCGCAGTCAGCTTGTAATGCAGGATCAGGAAGTCGCGGATGCGCTCGGTCTCGATGCTTGACACACGGTTGAACTCGTCGATCGTGGCCTGGTCAAAGCGCTTGTCGGGAAACAGCGCCAGCAGCTTTGAGATATTGGCCTGGATCATGTGAATGCTGGTCGATTCGAGCGGCTCCAGAAAGCCGCTTGAAAGCCCCACGGCCACCACATTCCTGTTCCAGCTCAGCCGCCGCCGCCCGGTGACGAAGCGCAAGTGGCGGGGCTCGGCCAGCGCCGCGCCATCGAGCCGCTGGCTCAGCAGATCGGCGGCCTTTGCCTCATCCAGATAGGCGCTGCAAAAAACATAACCATTGCCCGTGCGGTGTTGCAGCGGGATGCGCCACTGCCAGCCCGCCTCGCGTGCGGTGCTGCGTGTGTACGGCGTGGGCGGTCCGGCATGTTCGGATGGCATGGCAACGGCGCGATCGCATGGCAGCCAGTGCGACCAGTCCTCATAGCCGGTGTGCAGCGCCCCTTCGATCAGGAGGCCGCGAAAGCCAGAGCAATCGACGAACAGATCGGCCGCCAGCGTGCGCCCGTCTGCCATGGTGACATGGCGGACATGGCCGCTCTCGCCATCAAGCGTCACATCGGCAATCATGCCCTCGATCCGGGTGACTCCGCGCGCTTCCGAATAGCGGCGCAGATAGGCGGCATAAAGGCCGGCATCGAAATGATAGGCATAGTCAAACGTGGACAGCACCGAGCGGGGATCTGCGCTTGGCCGGCCGAAGCGCCCGGCACGGGCCAGATGCCAGGCCATCGAATAATCATCGATGGAAAGATTGTTTCCATCGGCCCGGGCCTTCAGCCAATAATGGTGCAGCGGCACGAAATCGAAATTGCGGCCATGCGGGCCAAAGGGGTGGAAATAGCGGTGGCCGATCTTGCCCCAATCGACAAATTCGATCCCAAGCTTGAACGATCCTTTGGTGGCGCGCACAAATTCGCGCTCGTCAATGCCCAGCGTTTCGTTGAACAGGCGGATCGGCGGGATGGTCGCCTCACCCACGCCCACTGTGCCGATGTCTTCGGATTCGATGAGGGTGATCGCGCAATCGCGCTGCAGCGCCTGGGAAAGGGCTGCGGCCGTCATCCAGCCGGCAGAGCCGCCGCCGGCAATGATGATGTGGCGGATCTGGTGGGGGTTGTCTGTCATGATCAGGCTCTCATCTCCTTGCATCCCACTGTGCAACAGCCGCGGGCGCTGCACAAGAAAATGGTGCGGCAACATTGCTGCGCCGCACCATCCCCCTTTTTCTGCCCTGCCTGCATGCGCAAACTGGGCAACCGCTTGGCTATCCGATCAGAAGCTGTAGCGCACCGAAGCCGTCAGCGTGCGGCCGATCACCGGCGTTCCGCTCACCACCGCGGGGGTCACGGTGCTGTCAACCAGGGTGTTGCCATTGCCGCGAATGTCATATTTGTTGAACAGGTTATACACCTGAAGCCCGAGCTCCAGCGCCTCCAGCGGGCGAAACGCGAGATTGCCGCCGACGATCATGCCGCCCGGATAGGTGCGGCCCGCATCATCGGTGGTGTTCGACTGGCCCGATGCATTCAGCCCCACTGTTGCCAGATCGCCAATGTCGTAATTGGCCGACAAGGTGTAGGAGAGCTTGGGCAAGTTGGGCGAACGGGTGAAGGCAGCCGCCCCGGTGGTCTTGCGTGTAGCATCCGAATATGTGGCATTGGCAACAAAGCTGAAGCCGCCGTTCGAATAGGTGCCGTAAAATTCCGCACCCTTTGATTTGAACAGCGCATCGATGATGCATCCGCCCGCACCGCCGGGGCAGCGCGTCGCCGACAGCTCGAAGGTGCTCTGCTTGAAATCACCCTTCAGCAGCGTGAATTCGAAGGTATAACGGCCACCGCCGAGGCTGCCGCGATTTTTCACCCCGATTTCATATTGCTTCACAAAATCGACCGACGGCGTCACCCCGTCTGCCGCGCAGCCATTGGCCCCCACCAGCGCCTGCTGGCCAGTGCACAATGCGCCGTCGCGCGTGAATTTGCCGCCAAAGGTCTGGCGATCGGCATTGAAGCGCCCGCCGCGCGAGGCCCGGCCAAAGAAGCTCAGATTGTCGGTGGCCTTGAACAAACCGCCGAACGACCAGCTGGTATAGCTGCGCGAATAGTTGAGCACTTCGCGCGGACCGTTTGACGTGATCGCGGGAATGTTGATGCCACCCGAATTGACGAAGAATTCGGTGCCGCCTGCCGAGCCGCCGCCCGATGCCTTCACCCGATCAAAGCGCACGCTGGCATCAAGGCCGAAGCGATCCGCATCAAGATCGAGCGAGAAATAAGGCGCGGTGTTGGCATAGGACAGATCATAATCGCGCGAACAGCATCCGCCCCAATTGTTGTCATAGCCCGAAATCCCCTCCTGCGTCAGCTTGACCCCGGCCGCGCCTGGCGCGGTAAACAGATCGAGCTGCGAGGGATTGTTGCCACTCACTTCGCGCAGCGAGCGGTTCACGTTCCAGTCCATCGCAATGTCCTGGTTCATGTAAAAAAGACCCGCACGCGCCGTGATCCGCCCGAGCCCCGTATCGAACTTGCCAGACAACGTGAGATCATTGGCGATGCTGCCAATGTCGCGGATATTGGTGCGCACGTTCACATTGTTGTCGACGTAAAGGCCCGTATATTCCTGGCCCGCGCGCGGCCCGCTGGCATAGCGGATCGACCCGACCGTGGCATAGGGCACGCCATTGAGCGTCAGCTGCGAGCCGATGACGCTGCTGCGCCGCGCCAGATTGAGGAAGGGCGAGGCAAAGGCGCCGCTCATATCCGTCCAGCGGAAATTGTTATCGACCGTGATGTTGTCCGTAAATTCATAGCGGAACTGCCCGCCAAAGCTGACGGCCTTGGTCGTGATCCCGTCAAGCTTCTCGCGCTCCAGCTGGCCGGTGCGGTTGAGGAACAGGCTGGTACGGTTGAAGATCGAATAATTGCTCGATTTGCGGCCATCAAAGCCAACGAACGGGCGCAGATCTTGGACATTGCCGCCCGACAGCGTGGCCAGCGCGGGAGCGCCGGTATAGTTGGGCTCCTGCGTGTCGGCAAATTTGAACAGCAGACGGAAATAGCCCTTGTCGTCATCGAATTCCTTGGTGATGTTGCCCTTCACCTGGATGCT
>CAZFYJ010000229.1:0-3238 GCA_964523215.1 uncultured Sphingomonadaceae bacterium
AACGACAGCATCACCTGGTCGGGCGATGACGGCTTTGCACTGCCCATGCCGCCCATCCGCAAGGACGATCGTTTCGATGCCCTGCGCGTGCCCTGGCAAGCCGCCCGCGATGCGCGCGAGGAAGAACATTGGCGGCTGATGTATGTCGCCATGACGCGTGCTCGTGACCGGCTTTACGTGGCGGGCGCCCCGCGCATGAGCGACATTCCCAAAGATGTGCGCGAGAGGCTGGAATCGGGCAAACCGCCTGATGATCTGCTGCCGGAGGCGGCAGCGCCGGCGGACAGCTGGTATCGGGCCATTGCGGCGATCAGCAACGGCGGCGACTGGCAGCTGCGCGACAATGATGCAATCTGGGGTGCCTATGGTGCCATCCGCAGCTTTGGCAACGGCGACATTGCCCAACCGGCTGCGGCGAGTATGGCGAGCGCGCCACGCATCGCCATTCCTGCATGGGCGCAAAGGCCACCCGCTGAAGAGCCGCGCCCGCCGCGCCCGCTGGCACCCAGCACCATCATTGCGGATCGGGATGGGCAGGCCCCTTATGCAGCAGATCAGGCCGAGGCGCGCGATCGCGGCATCGCCATGCACCGGCTGTTCCAGATCCTGCCTGCTGCCGCCGTGGAGGGCAGGCCGCAGGCAGCCACGGCCTATCTGCGCCGCACCTATCCTGCGCTGGATGCAGAGGCCGTGAGCGCTGCTGTGTGCAACATCATGGCCGACGCAGATTTTGCCGACATCTTCGCGCCAGATGCACTGGCAGAGGTTCCGATCGCTGCGGTTGTCGATGGGCAGGTGATCCACGGGCAGATTGATCGCCTCATCGTGCGCGGTTCAGACGTGATGTTCGTCGATTACAAGACGGGGCGGTTGGTGCCGCGCAATGCGCAGGCTGTTCCTGCCCAGCATGCGGCCCAGATGGCGGCCTATGCGGAGGCGCTGACACGGATCTACCCGGGCCGGACGATCCGCGCCGGCATCCTCTATACCGAAGGGCCGGCCTTGATCATGCTCTCTGCCGCGCAGATCGAGGCGGCAAAGCGCGCCTTTCAATCGGCAGAGCAAGCCTATCCTGCTGGCTGACTTGCGCCTGTCGCGGCGGCTGACTACATCAAAAGCGACTGAACGATTGCAGGAGTATCTTCATGGGAACGCAGACCATTTCCGACGAGAGCTTTGAGGCAGACGTGCTTGCAGCGGACAAGCCTGTGCTGGTTGATTTCTGGGCGGAATGGTGCGGCCCGTGCAAGATGATTGCGCCTGCGCTGGAAGAAATTTCAGATGAGCTGGCCGGGCAGGTGACCATCGCCAAGCTCAACATCGATGACAATCCCGATGCGCCAACCCGCTATGGTGTGCGCGGCATCCCGACCATGATCCTGTTCAAAGGCGGCGTGAAGGTTGCCGAAAAGGTCGGCGCTGCGCCGAAGAGCCAACTCAAGCAATGGCTTGAAGGCGCGCTCTGATCTGCTATCCTGTCCGCTCCAAAGGGAGTGGACAGGGGGGATATCATGAAAAAATACGCAGTTGCGCTGATGGCGCTTTGTTTCGTCGTTGCGCCAGTCTCGATCAGCGCGAAGGAAAAGGAACCAAAGCCGGTTGAACTGAGCGACAGCGAAATTGCCGCGCTGCAATCGCGCACCTATGATGTGTCATATGATGTTCTGTTTCCCGCAGTGATGGCGACGCTGCAGGGCACCAATTATGTGAATATCAATGCCAGCCGGGACGCAGGCACAGCAACCGCCGAAACCGAAGCCAAAAGCAAGCTCATCTACAATATTTTCTGGGGCTTTGGCAAAAAGAAGCGCAACCAGCTGGCTTCGATCTTCATGGAATCATCGGGCAGCGGCTCAATTCTCCGCCTGAAGCTGTCTATCGTTGAAGCAAAGTCACGCGCGGGAATGGGCGGCTATTCAGATGGCGCCCCGGTGAAGTTTGGCGAGCCCTATCGTGATTTCTACGCAGCTCTTGATGCCGAGCTGGAACGGCGCAAGGCGGCATCGGCACAGCCCGCTGCGGCGCCGGCTCCACAGCCAGACGCTGCACCCTCAATGTGATCATGCACGAGCCGATGCCATGCGGCACATGATGTCACATCTTGTTTGTGCAGCCGCGCTGGCTGCCCTGATGCCGTTGCCGTTGCAGGCGCAGGAGAGCGTGCCCGACGGCAAGCTGCTGGGTGCGATCACTCTCGCCGACATGAAGGCCTTGGTGCGCGCAGAGGGGCACGATGTTGCCACTATCGTGGAGATCGGCCCGCATTCCATCCAGGCCAAGACCGCGACCGGTATGATCTTTCATCTGTTCGGCACTCTGTGCGACAGGCCGGGCAGCGCGCCTGGTTGCCTCGGGCTTATGATGCAGGTTATTTTTGATGCCGATCCGCAGAAGAATGGCCCCAAGCTGAACGATGCGAATCTGGCCTATGCTGCAACCAAGGTTTACATGATGCCGAACAAACAGGGCAAACAGACGCTGTACATCTCCCGTTATCTGATTCTCGATCACGGGGTGACCTTCAAAAATCTTCGCAGCAATCTTGCGAATACGCTGTCAATCGCTCCCAAAATTGTAAACGACGTGTTTTTGAAAGCCAAATAGCGGAGGGGCCTTCGCGCATGTCAGCTGCGATAGTCCGCATTGATGCTGATATAGCCATGGGTCAGGTCGCACGTCCAGATGGTCGCGCGGCCTGTGCCAAGGCCCAGTGACACGCCCAGCTGAATCTGCGCCGTTTTGAGGTGCGCAGTAACGGGTGCCTCATCATAAGCGGGAACGGGCTGGCCATCCCTGGCAACGACGGTCGCGCCGAAACGAATGCACAGCCGGTCCCGGTCGGCGGGTTCGCCCGCTTTGCCCACTGCCATCACCACGCGCCCCCAATTGGCATCCTCGCCCGCAATCGCCGTCTTCACGAGGGGGCTGTTGGCAATGGCAAGGCCAATGCGCCGCGCGCTTTCGTCCGACACGGCACCATCGACACTAATTTCGATGAACTTGCGCGCACCCTCGCCATCGCGCACCACCAGCTGCGCGAGCTGCCGGCAGATATCGGCAAAGGCCTTTGCAAAAGCATCGGCGCCCGCGCTTTCGAACGATGAAAGCGGCGCGTTTCCTGCGCGCCCGGTTGCAAAAGCGAGCACCGTGTCGCTGGTCGATGTGTCGCTGTCGACTGTGATGCAGCTGAACGTCTCCTCATTTGCCATGGTCAGGGTCTGCTGGAGGAAGGCAGGGG
>CAZFYJ010000230.1:0-350 GCA_964523215.1 uncultured Sphingomonadaceae bacterium
CGTGAAATATGGCGGCCGCGAGACGATTCTGAGCTATGGGCTGTCGCGGACGGATTATGATGCGCTCGATTTCGATCAGCTGGCCGATCGGCTGCTGACGCTCGTGCCGCGTGCGCATGCCGATTTCGTGCGCGATTTCGAGCATGCCATCATCATTGGCGATTATGCCTTTGTCCATGCCGGCATTCGCCCCGGCACGCCGATTGCCGAACAGGCGGCAAAGGACATGCGCTGGATCCGCGAGGATTTTCTGGCCAGCGATGCCGCACATGAAAAAATGATCGTCTTCGGCCATACGATTTTCGATGCGGTGGACCGCCCCGGCAATCGCATTGGCGTGGATACGGGCG
>CAZFYJ010000230.1:360-3232 GCA_964523215.1 uncultured Sphingomonadaceae bacterium
ACGGGCGCCTATCGCACCGGCATATTGAGCGCGGTTGCGCTGGAAGGGGCCGAACAGCGCATCCTGCAGGCCGTGGGCGAGCCGCATCCGGAATGGGCAAAGGCAGAGTGGGCGGGATGAGCGCGTTTGACGATCTGCTTGCCCGCGTCACGGGTGATGGCGATGGCCGCTTTGCCGCCGACATTCCGGCCGGCTGGATGCAGGGCCGAACCGCCTATGGCGGGATATCGGCCGCACTGGCACTGCATGTGGCGCGCCTCTCGCACCCGACGGACAAGCCCCTGCGTTCGGCGCAGATCAGCTTTGTCGGCCCGGTGGGCGGCGCATGTGCGGTGCACTGCACGTCGGTGCGCGAGAGCAAATCGAGCCTGTTTGTGGTGGCCGATGTGGCGGGCGAGAGCGGGCTTGGCACCCATGCGCTGTTCAGCTTCAGCCGGGGGCGCGCATCGCATCTCGATCATGATCGCATGGCATGCCCGGCCGTGCCCGCGCCCGAGATGCTGGAGCCGCTGCCCCCACATCCGATGCGGCCGGCCTTTACCCGCCATTTCGACATGCGCCCTGCCGATGGCCCGCGCCTGCTGACCGGGCAGGACAGTGCCGACATGCTGGTGTGGGTCCGCTACATCGACACGCCGGCATGCGATGCGGTGGTGGCGCTGCTTGCGCTCGCCGATGCGCTGCCCCCCGCCGCATTGATGCTGCAGCGCGAATTCGGCCCCATCAGCACGATGAGCTGGACCGTGCACATGCTCACCGATGCGCCGCAGACCGATGATGGCTGGTGGCTGCTGCGATCGACGACAGACCATGCGCGCAGCGGCTTTTCCCCGCAAATCATGACGATCTGGAACCGCGCGGGCGATGTCATCGCAACCGGCGGCCAGGGCGTCGCCCTCTACAGCTGAAGGGGGTGGCGCGGCAATGTTGCTGGCCGACCGCATCCTCTTCATCGATGGCGAGGCCATGGTGGTGGACAAGCCCGCCGGCCTGCCCGTCACCATGCCGCGTTCCGGCGCGCTTTCGGTCGAAAACCATCTGGATAGCCTGCGCTTCGGCTTTGCCCGCAGGCCAGGGATCGTGCACCGGCTCGATCAGGATACATCCGGCTGCTTGCTCCTGTCGCGCAACCCGAAGGCGCATCGCCGCTTTGGCGCTGCCTTTGAGGCCGGGCTTGTCGAAAAGCACTATCTCGCCATTGTCGATGGCTGCCCGGCGGCGCCATCCGGCATCATCGATCTGCCGCTGTCCAAGCAGAGCAGCGCCGCCACGGGCTGGCGCATGGTGCCCGATCCGGCGGGCAAGCCGGCCGTCACCCGCTGGGAGACGCTGGCCGAATGCGATGGCCGCGCCCTGCTGCTGCTGCGCCCCGAAACCGGCCGCACGCATCAGCTGCGCGTGCATGCAGCGCATGGCATTGGCCTGCCGATCCTTGGCGATCCGGTCTATGGCGGGGGGCAAAAGGGCGCAGCTCCGGAAGGCCTGATGATGCTGCACGCGGCCGCGCTGCGCATGCCCCGTGATGGCAAGCCCGCGATCGCGGCATCCGCCCCACTGCCGCCGCATTTCGCCGCACTGGGCTTTGCAGAAGGCGTGCCGCCGGCACCGGCCGAGGCACGCTGATGGCACCGCGCTTTCGCCTGCCCGAATCGGCTTTGTCGGAGCAGTTTCTGGCTGGCAGCGGGCCGGGCGGGCAAAATGCCAACAAGGTGGCAACGGCGGTGCAGCTGCAGATCGATCTGCGCCGGCTGGGCCTTGGCGACGCCGTGCTCGTGCGGCTGCGCCAGCTGGCGGGCAGCCGGGTGACGCAGGATGACCGGCTGATCATCATTGCCCGCAGCCATCGCACGCAGGATGCGAACCGGGCCGAGGCGCGGCGGCGCGCGCAGGCCCTGATCCACGCCGCCCTGGTGCGGCCGCGCCTGCGTCTGGCGACTGCCCCCAGCCTTGCCGCACGCACGCGGCGGCTTGATGCCAAGCGCAAACGCGGCCAGATCAAGGCGGCGCGCAGCGCGCCCGCACCCGATTGAGCCGATGACGAGAAGGAGACGGCGATGTTTGACTTTGCCCTGAGCGCGACCGAGCCGTCCGCCTTTTATGCCGAGCTGGGGGATGCGGCCGCCGCGCTGGTGAGCGGCGAGCCCGATGCCATTGCCAACATGGCCAATATCGCCGCGCTGATCTGGCACAGCGTGCCCGATCTCAACTGGGCAGGCTTTTACCGCATGGTGGATGGCGCGCTGGTGCTCGGCCCGTTCCAGGGCAAGCCGGCCTGCATCCGCATTGCGCTGGGCACCGGCGTGTGCGGCACGGCAGCCGCCACCGGCACGACCCAGTGCGTGGCCGATGTGCACGCCTTTCCCGGCCATATTGCCTGCGATGCGGCGAGTCGGTCGGAGCTGGTTGTGCCCGTGCGCGGCCCGGATGGAGCCGTGATCGGCGTGCTCGATCTGGATAGCCCGCTGCCGGCACGTTTCGGCGCGGCCGATGTGGCAGGCTTTGAGGCGCTGATCGCACGGATCATGGCGGCTGTGGCCGGGCCTGATGCAAAAGCTGGTTAATTTCTGCCCCAAATTGAAACATCGCGATGGTGAACAGAGGATTCGCCATTTTCCCAACGCTTTGATAACCTGTTGTTAACAGTTACGCAGTTGCGCGGCCCTGCCTGTGCGGGTCGGCGATAGGGTTGGGAGTTGATCATGCGCAGAGCAACGATGTTGGCAGCGGCCGCTGCCTTGGTGATGGTGCCGGCGATGAGCCAGGCGCAAAAGGGGCCACGGCCCGGCGGCCCGGTGATGGGTGGCCCGAAAATGCCGCCGGTTTCCATGCCGCGCCCGCCGGTAAACATGCCGCATCCGCCCGTTGCGATGCC
>CAZFYJ010000231.1:0-3214 GCA_964523215.1 uncultured Sphingomonadaceae bacterium
GGGGCATGGCATGTATCATCCGGAGCTGGAGCATGATGCATGCGGGGTTGGCATGATTGCCGCAACCGACGGGCGCGCCTCGCGCCGGGTGGTCGAAAGTGCCATCGATGCGCTCAAAGCGGTGTGGCACCGCGGCGCAGTCGATGCAGATGGCAAGACCGGGGACGGCGCCGGCCTGCATGTCGATCTTCCGGTCCGCTTCTTCGATGAAGCCATCGTTGCCGGCGGGCATATGCCGCTGCCAAACCGGCTCGCGGTCGGCATGATCTTCCTGCCTCGCGCCGATCTTGGTGCGCAGGAAACCTGCCGCACCATCGTCGAGAGCGAGATCATCGATGCGGGATACACCATCTATGGGTGGCGGCAGGTTCCCGTCGATGTGTCCGTGATCGGCGAAAAGGCAAAGCGCACCCGGCCCGAGATTGAACAGATCATGATCGCCGGTCCAGAGATCGGCAGCGGCGGATCGGACAGCGAAGAGGCTGATGCCTTTGAAAAGACGCTGTATCTGGTGCGCCGCAGGATCGAGCAGAAGGTGATCGCAGCACAAGTCGCAGATTTCTACATATGCTCGCTTTCATGCCGCTCGATCATCTACAAGGGACTGTTTCTGGCGGAATCCCTGTCTGAATTCTATCCCGATCTGAAAGACGCCCGCTTTGAGAGCCGGCTCGCGATTTTCCACCAGCGCTATTCGACCAACACCTTTCCGCAATGGTGGCTGGCGCAGCCCTTTCGCTGCCTTGCCCATAATGGTGAGATCAACACCATTCGCGGCAACAAGAACTGGATGAAAAGCCACGAGATCAAGATGGCGAGCCTCGCCTTTGGCGAGCATTCGGAGGACATCAAGCCGCTGATCCCCGCTGGTGCGAGCGACACGGCGGCGCTCGATGCCGTGTTCGAGGCAATCTGCCGGTCCGGTCGTGATGCGCCGACGGCAAAGCTGATGCTGATCCCCGAAGCCTGGGGGCCGACGATCGACATGCCGCAGCCACGGCGGGACATGTATGCCTTTCTTGCCTCGGTGATGGAGCCATGGGATGGACCGGCCGCACTTGCCATGACCGATGGGCGCTGGGCCGTTGCGGGCATGGACCGCAATGCCTTGCGCCCGCTGCGCTATTGCGTAACGGACGACAATTTGCTCGTCGTCGGCTCTGAAAGCGGGATGGTGGTGCTGCCCGAGGCGGGGATCATCCGCAAGGGTCGGCTGGGCCCTGGCGAGATGATCGCGGTCGATCTGCATGCGGGCCAGCTGTTTGAAGACAGTGCGATCAAGGACCGCATTGCCGCTGAACACCCTTATGGGGAGATGGTGGCGGGTTTTCACGGGCTGGACGATCTGCCGCCCGCCTCACCTGCCCCTGCCAGCGGCTATGACCGGGCAGAGCTGACACGGCGTCAGGTCGCAGCCGGGCTGACGCTGGAAGACATGGAATTGATCCTCTCGCCGATGGTGACCGACGCCAAGGAGGCTGTCGGCAGCATGGGGGATGATACGCCGCTTGCCGTGATTTCCGATAAGCCGCGCATCATCAGCCAGTTTTTCCGCCAGAATTTCAGCCAGGTGACCAATCCGCCGATCGACAGCCTGCGCGAACGCTATGTGATGAGCCTCAAGACGCGCTTTTCGAACCTCGCCAACATCCTCGAAACCGATGCGCAAAATCCGCACGTGCTGGTGCTCGACAGCCCGGTGCTCACCAATCCGGAATGGGCGCGGCTGAAAGCCTATTTCGGATCGCGCGTGGCCGAAATAGACTGCACTTTTGCCAAGGGTTCCGGTCAGCAGGGGCTGCGTGTGGCCATTGCGCGGCTGCGCGCCGAAGCCGAACAGGCCGTGCGCGCGGGCCAGTCCGAACTGTTTTTGAGCGACGAAAATGTCGGGCCGGAACGGGTCGGGATCGCGATGGTGCTGGCGGCCGCCGCGGTGCACACCCATCTGGTGCGCCAGGGCTTGCGCTCCTATGCATCAATCAATGTGCGTTCGGCAGAATGCCTTGATACCCATTATTTTGCCGTGCTCATCGGCGTGGGTGCGACCACGGTGAATGCCTATCTTGCCGAAGCGGCAATCGCCGACCGGCAGGCGCGCGGCCTTTTTGGCGATCTTTCGCGTGACGCAGCAGTCGAAAATTATCGCACGGCCGTCAACGAAGGCCTGCTCAAAATCATGGGCAAGATGGGCATAGCCGTCATTTCATCATATCGCGGCGGCTATAATTTCGAAGCCGTGGGGCTGAGCCGGGCGCTGGTCAATGATTTCTTTCCCGGCATGCCGGCCAAGATTTCCGGCGAGGGCTATGCCAGCCTGGCAGTCAGCGCGCAGGATCGGCATGATGATGCCTTTGATCCGGTTGTCGTCAATCTGCCGATCGGCGGCTTTTACAGGCAGCGCAGCGGTGGTGAGCCGCATGCCTATTCGGCCCAGTTGATGCACCTGCTGCAAAGCGCGGTCGCAAAGGACAGCTATTCCACATATCTGCAGTTCGCGCGCGGTGTGCAGGAATTGCCGCCCATCTATGTGCGCGATCTGCTGGAATTCAACTATGCGAAGGATCCGGTGCCGCTCGATCAGGTGGAGGCCATCACCGAAATTCGCAAACGCTTTGTCACGCCCGGAATGTCGCTCGGCGCGCTCTCTCCCGAAGCGCATGAAACGCTCGCCATCGCCATGAACCGCATTGGCGCAAAAGCGGTCTCGGGCGAAGGCGGGGAAGACAGCATCCGTTTCAAACCATATGACAATGGCGACAATGCAAACAGCGTGATCAAGCAGATCGCCTCTGGCCGCTTTGGCGTCACATCCGAATATCTGGGGGCCGCCGAGGAGCTGGAGATCAAGGTGGCGCAAGGGGCAAAGCCCGGCGAGGGCGGTCAGCTGCCCGGCTTCAAGGTGACCGAATTCATTGCCCGGTTGCGCCATTCGACCCCGGGGGTGACGCTGATTTCACCGCCGCCGCATCACGACATCTATTCGATCGAGGATCTGGCGCAGCTGATTTATGATCTGAAGCAGATCAATCCGCGTGCGCGCGTCTGCGTGAAGCTTGTGTCCAGCGCCGGGATCGGCACGATTGCTGCCGGCGTTGCCAAGGCGCATGCCGATGTGATTCTCGTCTCCGGTCATGTCGGCGGCACGGGAGCCTCGCCGCAGAC
Organism: uncultured Sphingomonadaceae bacterium; assembly: GCA_964523215.1. GTDB lineage: Bacteria > Pseudomonadota > Alphaproteobacteria > Sphingomonadales > Sphingomonadaceae > CAZFYJ01. The sequence goes on from CAZFYJ010000231.1 coordinate 3,163, forward strand.
CAGCATAAAATATGCCGGAACCCCTTGGGAAATGGGGTTGTCCGAGGCCAAT
>CAZFYJ010000232.1:0-3210 GCA_964523215.1 uncultured Sphingomonadaceae bacterium
TGGCCCGGCCGGGCTCGGCAATGATCAGGTCGCGCCCCGCCTCGGCATCGATTCCCTGGGCGGCCGCCGGGCTTGCGACCACTGGGCGCGCCATCGCCATGGCTTCGAGCACCTTGTTCTGGATGCCGCGCGCGATCAGCAAGGGGGCAACCACGATATCGGCGGCGGCAAGCCAGCCGCGCACATCATCGACAGCCCCAGTGACGCGGACGCCGAGCTGCTGCGCAAGCGCGCGCACTTCGGCGGTCGGGCTGCGGCCGACAATGGCAAAGCACGCGGCGGGATATTCGCGCCGGATCGCGGGCAGGCAGTTGTGCGCAAATTCCCGCACAGCCTCCACATTCGGGCGATAATCCATCTGCCCGGTGAAAATGATGGCGGGCGAAGGCAGCGCATCGGCCACTGCGCTGATGCGGGCTGCCGGATTGAAAAAATCGAGATCGACGCCATTGCCGATGGCCATGATCTGCCGGGCCCCGGCGCCCACCCGCGCCTGAAACAGCGCGGCCTCATCCGCGCTGACAAGCAGGCTGGTATCGGCACGCCGGGCCGTGCGCGCTTCAAAGCTGGCCAGCAGCCGCGCCTCGCGGGCATGGACATAGCGCATCGGATGAAGGCGCGATTCCGCTGTGGCATAGGCTTCGAACTTTGCCGAATCGACATCGACGAAATCCATCACGAATGGGCCGGAAAAGCTCGCCGGCACAAAATGCGCCATCTGCCCCGAAAAGGCAAAGATGCGCGCAATGTCGCCGCTCGCCAGCCGCGCGCGGACATAGGCGCGAATGCGCGGATGATCGAACAGCTCGACCGAAAGCGGGGACCGGCGCAGCAGCGATCGTGCCCCGGCACGCAGCCTGTTCGGCCTGCGCTCGACAATGCACCGGCTCGCTGTCCAGGGCGCCAGCGCATCGGCATGGGCCATATCCTGCGCATCATCGGCAAAGGCGGCCAGATGCACTGGCCCGATCGCCGCGAGCGCCTTCAGCATGTGAAAGGAGCGGATCTTGTCGCCTCGATCCGGCGGAAAGGGAATGCGATGCACCAGCATCAGCGTGCCGCCGGGCGGCGGGGCCAGCGTGGCGGAGGGGGGTGGGGCCAAGGGCGCGTTCATGGGAGCAGTGCTCTGTCGGCTGGGCGCAGCTCAGCCCAGCCCGCGCGCAAGCAGCGGCCCGATGCGATTTGCCGCCCACAGCGGCAGCTTTTGCCACAGCTTGATCCGCAGCTGATATTTGGGGCTGAGCGGATTGATGTCGCGGCCCGCGCCGCCATCGGCATGGCGCACGGCATAGCGCAGCGGCACCCCTTCAAAGCCCCAATGCTTCTTGTAGGCCGCAGGGCCGGTGCCGGCCTTGGAGCGGCCAAAATCGAACCAGCTGCAGCCACGCGCACGCGCATGATTCATCAGGGCGAAATACATGAGTTCGTTGGCGCGCAAACCGCGCGCCGCGGCCACCCCGCCGCCCCAATAGGGCAGCACGGCAGCACCATGATAGAGCGAGAGCACGGCGGCAATAGGGGTGCGGCCCTGCCACACGACCAGAATGTCCGCTGCATCGCCAAAGCCATCGAGCACGGCATCAAACAGCGCCCGCGGAAACACCGGGGTGCCCAGATTGCGGACGCTTTCGGCATAGACGCGGAAGTGCGCCGCACGATGCGCCCGATCACGCCCCGTCGTCACGGCGAGGCCTGCGGCGAGCCCCTTTCGCACTTCGGCGCGGTGCTTGCGCGGAATGGCCGCCAGCTGGGCCTCGCTATCGCCGAGAATCGGCCCGCCAAAGCCGAGATAAAGATCGTCGCGCACATGCCATCCGGCGCTGTCGGGCAGCATGCCGCCCCGCAATTCGAGCGTGCCAACCTGTGCACTAGCGGCGTGCGACCAGGCGGCCGCAGCCAAAGCATCGGCGCCATGCTGATCATCGGCCACAATGCCGCCACCCACGGCAAAGCCGCTCGAGACGAGCGCTGCACCGAAAAAGGGCGATGTGATGTGGTGCAGCGGCAAATAGCCGCGGATCGCGCCATCGGCATCGCGCGCCACCAGATGCAGCGCAGGGTGGCCTGTCGCCTGCGTGATGGCGGTCATCCACGGCTGCGAATGAAAGGGCGTCGCCTGCTGCTGCGCAGCGAGCCACGCTGCGAGCGCTTCATCCGGCGCCTCGGCCGCCACCCGCAGATTCGGCGCGGTGCTGATCGACACATGCTTCATCGCAGCACCGGGGAGAGCGCAGGCAGCAGCCGATCAAAGCGATCCCACGCGAAATCGCGGATCAGCCGCTCCAGCTTGGCTTCCATGGCCGAAAGGCGGGCATAATGCCGCAGCCGGGAACGCAGCGGCGCATGGGCGACATAGGGCTGGCCCGGATCGATTTCCCAGGGATGGAAATAAAGGATGGCGGGCTGGCCTGCCTCATTGGTGCGGGCCAGCATGCGGCGCGTGGCGGCATAAGGCAGCAGGCGGAAAAAGCCGCCGCCCATCAGGATCTGTTTGCCAAACAGCGACGCAACCGTGACCGGCAGTTCGATAAGCGATGCTCCCGTGACCGGGTGCCAGCCGCTGCGTGGTGCATCGGGCCAGCCATAATGATCGTGGCGAATGGGAGCCACGCTGGAGGAATAGGCATAGCCCTGTTCGGCGAGCACATGGTGCGCCCATGGCGTGCGCCGATCGATCGAAAAGCTGGGTGCGCGATAACCAGTGATGGCAACGCCGCCCACATCCTCCAGTATCGCGCGGCTTTTCTTCAGATCGGCGGCAAAGCGCGGCTCATCGAGGGTGAAGACGCGAGCATGATCATAGCCGTGGCTCGCCAGCTCATGCCCCTCGCCGACCAGGCGGCGGATCACGTCGGGATGCCGCTCTGCCACCCAGCCCAGCGTGAAGAATGTCGCCTTCACCCCGGCTTGTGCAAAAAGATCGAGAATGCGGTGCATGTTGCGGTCCACCCGCGGCGCGCAGCCATCCCAGCCCGACCGGTCGATCACGGTTTCAAAGGCGCCAACCTGAAACCAGTCTTCCACGTCCACCGATAGTGGGTTGATCGCTTGCCCGGCCGTGGCATCCATCCGGTCGATCAATGCCGCTGGGTCCGTCATCACTCATTCGCTTTCGCTGTTGCTATCCCGTGCTTGCATGCTGTGGTTCAGGCAGCTCGGCTGGGCGAGAGCGACGGCGCGTGCTGCGACAGAGCCTGCCCTCCAGGCTGG
>CAZFYJ010000233.1:0-3201 GCA_964523215.1 uncultured Sphingomonadaceae bacterium
CCCACCACAGCTGGCGGCTGACGCACCAGGGCTGGATATTCTCCATCCAGTTGAAAAAGGTCTTCTCCCAGCTTTTGGGGACGATCTCGATGCGGCCGTCGCGCACGGCCCGGATCGGCTCCTGCGCCAGCTTTTCCGCATCGACATACCATTGATCGGTGAGCCATGGCTCGATCACCACGCCGCCGCGATCGCCAAAGGGCGTCTGAATGGTGCGCGGTTCGGCGTCATGCTCCACGCCATCCTTGTCGATATGGGGCACCAGATGGCCCGATGCCTTCATCCGCGTCACCACGGCCGCGCGCGCTTCGAAACGGTCCAGCCCGATCAGATCGTCAGGGATCAGCCTGTCCGCCGTCTGCACCACCCGCGCCTCGGCATCGAACATGTTGAGCATCTCGCTGGCCTTGAACCCGGCGCGCTTGCCCACTTCGAAATCGTTGAAATCATGCCCCGGCGTGATCTTCACCGCGCCCGAGCCCAGTTCGGGATCGGCATGGTCATCGGCAATGATGGGGATGCGCCGCCCGGTGATGGGGAGGATGACATGCTTGCCGATCACACTTGCATAGCGCGGATCGGCGGCATTCACCGCAACCGCCATATCGGCCAGCATGGTTTCGGGCCTTGTGGTGGACACGACAATATGATCGCGGCCATCATCCAGCGTCGCGCCATCGGCCAGCGGATATCTGAAGCTCCAGAAATGGCCCTGCACCTCGCGCGTTTCCACCTCCAGGTCCGAAATCGCGGTTTTCAGCTTGGGGTCCCAGTTCACCAGCCTTTTGTCGCGATAGATCAGCCCCTGCCTGTAGAGATCGACGAACACCTTGATCACCGCCTTGCTGAAATGCGGGTCCATGGTGAATTGTTCGCGTGACCAGTCCATCGAGCAGCCGAGGCGCCGCAGCTGGCGGGTGATCTGCCCGCCGCTTTCCGCTTTCCATTCCCAGACCTTCCGGACAAATTCCTCACGCGTATAGTTGCTGCGCTTGTCCCCTTGCGCTTCCAGCTGCCGCTCCACCACCATTTGCGTGGCGATGCCGGCATGGTCGGTGCCGACCACCCACAACGCATCCTTGCCCTTGAGCCGCGCATGGCGGATCAGGATATCTTGCAGCGTATTGTCCAGCGCGTGGCCGATGTGCAGCGATCCCGTCACATTGGGGGGCGGGTTGACGATGGTGAACGGCTCGGCATCGGGGCGCGCCGGGCGGAATGCGCCGGTGGCTTCCCAATGGGCATACCATTTCGCCTCGATGGCGGCGGGATCAAAGGTTTTTGGCAATTCGGTCATGCCCCCGCCCTTGCCAGCCGGGCCGCGGCCATTCAAGCCCTGCCGTGCATGGCCCCGGCGGGGATGGCCGGGCGACCCTGTGGCGTCACAATCTAAAGGCTGACCAGCCCGCTCAGCACCGCAAGGCCGAGAAAGGCGAAAAAGCCCATGCTGTCCGTGATCATGGTAACGAAGATCGAGCTGGCGACGGCCGGATCCTGATCCAGCCGGTCGAGCGTGATCGGAATGAGCACGCCCGCCAGCCCGGCAATCAGCACATTGGCGATCAATGCTGCGCCAATCACCAGCCCAAGCTGCGGCGAGCCGAAATAGAGCGCAGCGATGGTGCCAGCCACCATGGCAATGGTGGTGCCGTTGAGCGCGGCCACCCGCACCTCGCGCAGGATGGCCCGCCGCGTGTTCGATTGGGTCAGCTGGTTGGTGGCAAGCGCCCGCACCGTGACGGCAAGCGTCTGCGTGCCGGCATTCCCGCCCACCCCCGCCACCAGCGGCATCAGCGCGGCCAGCGCCACCATCTGTTCGATCGCCGCGCCGAAGAAGGAAATGATGGTGACGGCGATCATCGCCGTGCCCAGATTGGCGATCAGCCAGCGCACCCGGCTCTTGTAGCTTTCGATCACAGGTTCGTTGATGTCGCCCTCGCCCGCGCCGGAAAGCCGCAATATATCCTCGCCCGCCTCTTCCTGAATGATGTGGACGATATCATCGACCGTGATCACGCCCACCAGCCGCCCGCCGGGATCGACCACGGCGGCGGAAATCAGGGCGTATTTCTGGAAACGCAGCGCCACTTCCTCCTGATCCATGTCCACCGGGATCAGGGTCTGCTCGCGCTTCATCACATCGGTCAGCGAAATGCTGCGCGGGCTGCGCAAAATCCAGCTCAGCTGGCAGGTGCCGATCGGGCGGTGGGCCGGATCCACCACGAAGATTTCCCAGAAATCGGTGGTGAGATCGCCATCTTCGCGCAACAGATCGATCACCTGGCCCACCGTCATATGCTCCGGCACGGCGATCAGATCGCGCTGCATCAGGCGCCCGGCGGATTCTTCAGGGTAAGTGAGCGCGGTTTCGATCGCAGCACGATCTTCGGGGTCGAGCGCCTGGAGCACGGCCTGCTGATCGCCTGCCGCCATATCCTCGATCATCGCAACAGCATCGTCGGTATCGAGTTCGGCGGCGATTTCGGCCACACGTTCGGGCGCCAGCGTATCGATCAGCGTTTCGCGCACATAATCATTGAGCTCGGCAATCACATCGGCATCGACCAGATCGCCGAGCGCCGCGGTCAGCGGGTTGCGCTCTGCATCGGGGGCAAGCTCGATCAGATCGGCAATGTCGGCCGGGTGCAGCGGGCGCACCAGATCGCGCGCATCCTCATGCGCCCCGGCAACCACCAGCGCGAGCACGCGGCGAACAAATCCTGGCGAGAGGCGATCATCGGCATCGAGCGTGGGTTCAGCAGCGACAACGCCTGGCGCTTCGGCCGCTGCCGGATCGGCGTGGCGCGCGCCCGCGGGCTGGTCGCCGGGCAAAGGGGGCGGGCGGTGATGGGGTTCATCCATCGGTGCGCATCCCCTCTATCTGCAAAAGCGTGAACCTGTGTGCCTCCTATGCGCCATCGATGGGAAAGGCAATCGCGCCCTTGCAATTTGCACGTATGTCAGTAGCCTTTGGCCATGGCGGATGCAGATCCATCGCGGGCAATACCGGACGGGCCGGGGCCTTCGGCCGGGCAGCCAGCCGGGCAGAACAGCTGCGTCGACGTGCTGATCGTGGGGGCGGGCCTTTCCGGCATCGGGGCGGCTGCGCATCTCGTCATGAATTGCCCAAACAAGAGCTTTGCCATTGTCGAGGCGCGCGATGCCATTGGCGGCACGTGGGATTTGTTTCGCTATCCCGGC
>CAZFYJ010000234.1:0-3153 GCA_964523215.1 uncultured Sphingomonadaceae bacterium
CGCTGACCTCTACACTGCCAGTGTAGCGCTCTCCCAGCTGAGCTAAGGCCCCATCGTCGAGGCGCGGCCTTACGCCAAGCGCACCCGGAATGGCAAGAGGGCGGGCGCAGTTTTTATGTGCGCCCGGCAAAAAATCAATTCTCGTCGTCGCCGTCTTCGCCAGCCGCAACGCCCAGATCGTCATCGCCGCCCAGATCGACGTCATTATCCGGCGAATCATTATCGTCGACATCAACATCGATATCGAGATCGGCATCGGCCAGCGCTTCATCATCGGTTTCCACCGCGGCGGCCTCGGGCTTCACATCTTCGCCAAACGGAATGGGCTGCTTCGATTTCAGCACCGATTCCGGCATCCATTTGGTGCCGCAATTGATGCATTCAACGGGCTCGTCCTTGCCCAGATCATAGAATCGCGTGGCACATTTCGGGCATGTGCGCTTGGTGCCCCATTCCGGCTTGATCATCGTGTCTTCTTCACAAACTGCTGATAATTCGTCGCTTTATTGCATTCGGCGGCCAAAGTGCGCCGGGCCGGATGCGATGCGAGCGGTCCCTTGCCAGAAACGGGCCGCGCTGTCAAAAGCCCGATCCATGTCGCCTGTTGAAACTTTCGCGCCTCCTGAACGCCCCATGCATGCGCCGGCGGCCACCCGTTTTGCGCCGGCCGGGCCGCTGCGCGGTCCGGTGCGCGTGCCGGGAGACAAATCGATCAGCCACCGTGCCATCATGCTGGGCGCGCTGTGCATCGGCGAAACGCGGATCGCGGGCTTGCTGGAGGGAGAGGATGTGCTCGCAACAGCTGCTGCGATGCGGGCAATGGGCGCACAGATTGCGCGCGGCGGGGATGGCATCTGGCGCGTGCACGGCGTGGGCGTTGGCGGGCTGTTGCAGCCACAGGGCGCGCTCGACATGGGCAATTCGGGCACATCGACCCGGCTGCTGATGGGGCTGGTGGCAAGCCATGCCATCACCGCCAGCTTCATTGGCGATGCCTCGCTTTCGAGGCGTCCAATGGAACGCGTCGGCATTCCGCTGAGCCTGATGGGCGCAGACATCACGGCCAGCCCCGGCGGCACGCTGCCGCTCATGGTCCGCGGGGCCTGCCCTGCCGTGCCGATCCGCTATCGCCTGCCGGTGGCCAGTGCGCAGGTGAAGAGTGCGATCCTGCTGGCCGGGCTCAACACGCCCGGCGTCACGATCGTCGAAGAGCCAGTCCCCACCCGCGATCACAGCGAGACGATGCTGCGCGGCTTTGGCGCTGACGTGCAGGTCGAAAGCGATGATCGGGGCGTGCGCATCATCCGCATATCCGGCGAGGCGGATTTGCAGCCGCAGGATGTGACTGTGCCGGGCGATCCATCCTCGGCCGCGTTTTTGCTGGTCGCCGCGCTGATCGTGCCGGGCAGCGACATCATCATCGAGAATGTGGGGCTGAACCCCACCCGCGATGGCCTGATCCGGCTGTTGCAGGCGATGGGCGGGGATATCACCATCATCAATCCGCGCAGCACAGGCGGCGAGCCGGTGGGCGATCTGCACGTGCGGGCGAGCGCCTTGCACGGCCTGGCGATCGACCCTGCGATCGTGCCCAGCATGGTCGATGAATTTCCGGTGGCGTTCGTCGCGGCAGCACTGGCCCGGGGGCGCAGCGTCTTTTCCGGGCTGGAGGAGTTGCGCATCAAGGAGTCGGATCGCATCCGCGCGATGGCAACCGGGCTGGCGGCAATCGGCGCGCAGGTGGAGGAAACCGCAGACGGACTGATCGTGGAGGGCACGGGCGGAGACCCTTTGCCCGGCCTTGCGGACCCGCATGCCGCCATTGCGACCCAGCTTGATCATCGCATCGCGATGAGCTTTGCGGTGGCAGGGCTTGCCAGCCGCCATGGCGTGACTGTCGACGATATGGCCCCGGTCAACACCAGCTTTCCCGGCTTTGCGGCCTTGCTGGCCGGATTGCAGGGCCGATGATCATCGCAGTGGACGGCCCTGCGGCCTCGGGCAAGGGCACGATCGCGCAGGCGCTGGCCCGCCATTATGCGGTGCCGTTTCTTGATACGGGCCTGCTCTATCGCGCGGTTGGCCTCTCGGTGCTGCGCGCCGGCGGCGATCCGGCGGATGCGGATGCGGCGCTCGCGGCCACCGATTTTCCGGATGCCATGTTCGAAGATCCGGCACTGCGCAGCGAAGCGACAAGCCAGGCCGCATCGATTGTTTCGGCCCATCCGGCGGTGCGCGCAGCGCTCGTCAAGCGGCAAGTCGATTTCGCGACCCAGCCGGGCGGCGCTGTGCTCGACGGGCGAGACATCGGCACCGTGATTGCCCCCTTTGCCGATGCCAAATTGTTCGTGACCGCCTCGCCGGAGGTGCGTGCGCGCCGCCGCACGGCCGAGGTGCCGCAGGATTATGATGCCGTGCTTGCCGATATCCTGGCCCGCGATGCGCGCGATATGGGCCGCGCCGATGCGCCATTGCGCAAGGCGCATGACGCAGACTTGCTCGATACCAGCAATATGACTATAGGCGACGCCGTTCAGGCCGCCATTCGCCTTGTGGATCGCCAGATTCGCAGGGCCTGAGCGGCTTTGGGCGTTTTGCCTTGCATTCGGCAGGCAGGACAGTGCGGCCAGAAAGACCAGCGGACCCAACCGCTTGGCCGGTAAACATAGTTTGAAGGATCATCCATAATGGCCTCTACGGCTTTTCCGAGCCGCGACGATTTCGCGGCAATGCTCGAAGAATCGATTGGCGGTGCCAGCGGCGGCTTTGAAGGCCGCGTGGTCAAGGGCACCGTGACTGCCATCGACAATGACATGGTGGTCATCGATGTCGGCCTGAAATCAGAAGGCCGCGTGCCCCTGCGCGAATTCACCATGCCAGGCCAGAAGCCCGACCTGAAGGTGGGCGACGAGGTCGAGGTCTATGTCGATCGTGTCGAAAATGCAGCCGGCGAAGCCATGCTCAGCCGCGATCGCGCCCGGCGCGAGGCCGCATGGGATCGCCTCGAAACCGAATTTCTGGCCGAACGGCGTGTCGAAGGCGTCATTTTCGGCCGCGTCAAGGGCGGCTTCACCGTCGATCTGGGCGGCGCCGTGGCCTTCCTGCCCGGCAGCCAGGTCGATATCCGCCCCGTGCGCGACGTCACCCCGCTGA
>CAZFYJ010000235.1:0-3117 GCA_964523215.1 uncultured Sphingomonadaceae bacterium
ATGCCCGCCGCACGCGCCTTTTGCGCGAGGCGCTGGATCAGGAACTCCACTTCCTTGCCCGCCGTCATCATCAAGTCGGCCAGCTCGTCCACGATCACCACGATCTGGGGCTGCGGCTCATAATCGAGCTGCTCTTCCTCATAGAGCGGCTCGCCGGTCAGCGGATCAAAGCCCGTCTGCACCCGGCGCTGCAGGCTGACCCCCTTGGCCCTGGCCTGGCGCACCTTCTCATTATAGCTCGCCAGCGAACGGACCGACAGGCTGGACATCATGCGATAGCGATCCTCCATCTGCTCCACCGCCCATTTGAGCGCGCGGATCGCCTTTTGCGGTTCGGTGACGACGGGGGAGAGCAGATGCGGGATGTGATTATAGGTGCTCAGCTCCAGCATCTTGGGATCGATCATGATCATCCGGCACTGCTCCGGCGTCAGGCGATAGAGCAGCGAGAGGATCATCACATTGAGGCCCACCGATTTGCCCGAGCCGGTCGTGCCGGCGACCAGGAGATGCGGCATCGGCGCCAGATCCGCGACCACAGGATCGCCCGAAATATTCTTGCCCAATATGATGGGGAGCGATCCGCCCGCCCCGGTATAGGCCGGGCTGGTGATCAGATCGTGCAGCACCACGGCCTCGCGCTTGGCATTGGGCAGCTCGATGCCGATCACCGTGCGGCCGGGAATAGGGGCTATGCGGGCCGAAAGGGCAGACATGTTGCGCGCAATATCATCGGCCAGGCTCGCCACGCGGCTGGCCTTGATGCCGGGGGCCGGCTCCAGCTCGTACATGGTGACGACCGGGCCGGGGCGCACCGCGACAATCTTGCCCTGCACCTGGAAATCGGCGAGCACCGCCTCCAGCGCGCGGGCGTTGCGCTCCAGCGCGGCCTTGTCCACCCCGCCGCTGCCGCCTGCCGGGGCGGGAACCAGCAGATCGGGCGAGGGCAGGCTTTCGCTGGAAAAGAAATCGCCCTGCCGCTGGCTGATGCCGGGCTTGTCCGGGGCGGCGGGGCGGCGCACGTCTGCGATGTGGATCGGCGCGGGCACGGGCGGCGGATCGGCGGCGCGGGTGCGGCCTGCAGCCCTGGTGCCGCCCAGCGGAGCACTGTCTTCGGCCATCGTGTCCTCGCGCAGTGCATCGCGCTGGGCCGATGCATCGGCAGCAGCCTCGCCTGCGGTGCGCCGCGCGCGGGGCAGCGACGGGCGGCCAAAGCCATAGCTGCGCCAGATGGCGGCTGCGCCGCCGGCCAGCATCAGCGCGGCCAGCCCGCCGCGCACCATCCACGCCTGATCCGGCCCGGCGAGGGCCGCAAGATGCGTGGCCTGGCCCGCCAGCAGCATGCCGGCAAGCCCGCCCCATCCGGCAGGCAGGCTGGTATCGGGCAGCGGCTCCCACAATGTCAGGCCCGCGCCAGCCAGCAGGATGCCGAGCAGGCACCACAGCAGCGGGCGCTTCCACGCCAGCGGGGCCGTGCCGCGCCACAGCGCGAGCGCAGTGATGAGGCCGAGCGGCAGCAGCAGCGCCATGGCCGGGCCACCCAGCTGCAGCAGCATGTCCGATGCCCACGCTCCCGGGCTGCCGAGCAGATTTTGCGTCTTGTCTCCCGCAGCCGTGCTCAGCGATCCATCGCTGCGGCGATAGGTGATCAGCGCCAGCGCCAGCGCCAGCATCAGCACGCCGAGCGCCAGCGCGCCGAGCAGCGCCCCCAAGCGCCCGAGCGCGTCGCGAAAGATGACGCGCCATTCCTTGTCCGTCTGTTTGCCCGCCCGGCTTGCCATGATCAATCTCCCACGCGGCGAATCTAGAACAAAGCGGGGGGATTGACCAGAGTCCACGACAAGGCCGGGGCCGCCGATTTCAGTTAACCAAGGCTAAGCCCGCTTAACCAAGGCTAAGCATGTGTGAAGCCCGGCTTTACGTGGCTTTCAGCCTTTGCTGCTAGACAGGCCAGGCTTATGGCTGTTCATCACCACTCCTTTCCCGCCACATCGCGGCATCCCGGCATCGCTGGGCCTGCTGCGGCTGCGGCCCATGGGGCCATGCCCGCCGAACCATCGGCAGGGGGCGATTTCGCGCTGCTGCTGGCGCACGCCGCCACGCGCCCGCTTGCTTCGGTGCCGGGCCGGGCGATGCTGGCCGCGCTCGCGCTTGCCGCACCTGATCCCTTTGATCCCGATCCGGCAGGCGATGCGCACCCCCGGCCGGATGGTCACGATCCCGCGGCCCAGACGATGGCCCAGACGATGGCCCGCAATATGGCCCGGCGCAGGGCCATGGTCGCGGGCCGCCGCCTGCCGGATGGGCCGGGCCAGCGGCCGTCGCGCTTTCATGACGCGGTCGCAACCGCAGCAGCGCTCCGCCTGCAAGGCTTTGGCAATGTGTCTGAACGCGCTGTTTACCATGGCGCGCAAAGCAAGATTCACGCAGCAGGCGTAGACCGGGCGGGCGTGGAGATGCCTGTCGCCGGGCATGCCAGCGCACCGAACATGATTTTTCGAGGACAGGCATGATCGAAAACCAGAAAATCCGCGCCGCGCAAGTGATCGGCCCGCTCGGCGAGCCGCTGACGCTCGAATCGCTGCCGCCCCCGGGCACCACCCGCTGGGTCGTCCGGCGCAAGGCCGAAGTCGTCGCTGCCGTCAATGGCGGGCTTCTCACCGTGGACGAGGCCTGCGAACGCTATGGCATCGCGCTGGAGGAATTTGCCGGCTGGCAGCGCGCGATCGAGCGATCGGGCATGCCGGGCCTGCGCGTCACCCGCATCCAGCATTATAAATCGCTGTACGAGCGGCAGCAGCGCTTCTAGAGCCGCCGCCAGCGCCGTGCCGCATGAAGGGCCACCCCGCGGGGTGGCCTTTTTCATTTGGATTTGCGTGAATTCGCAGGCACAAGAGCAGCACCGCAGCGGCCGGCGCGCCCCGGCGCCTGGCTTGTGCTGACGGATGTTTGAGGAGGGACAAATGGACTTTTTCGTGAACAATGGCTGGCTTGGCTGGATCATCATTGGCGGCATCGCAGGCGCGCTCGGCAAGCTGATCGTGCCCGGCAAGGATGGCGGCGGCATCATCATGACAATCCTGCTCGGCATTGCCGGTGCCGTGCTGATGGGCTTTC
>CAZFYJ010000236.1:0-3116 GCA_964523215.1 uncultured Sphingomonadaceae bacterium
GTGTGACCGTGGATGCACCTGACAAGCCGATCGTGATCAATCTGAACATCAACATCAAGCAAGAGGTGCTCTTCAAGCTTGATCGCGCCTCCAATCAGGTGATTGAGAAGAACGAGGGAATATTCTGATGAACCGCAAAACACTGCTCATGATGTCGCTCGCAGCCGTCGGGGCGATCAGCGCAATCGTTGCAGGCGTCTCAGCCTATGCCCAGTCAAGTGGGCGCGATCCTGCTTATCAGGCTGCGCGCACTGCGGGGCTGGTGGGCGAGAAGCCGGATGGCTATCTGGGCTTCGTCGTGCCGCCGACGCCGGACATCCGCAAGATGGTCGACGACATCAACATCCGGCGCAAGGAACAATATACGCTCGCCGCAACGGAGCAGAATGTGACCGTGCAGCTATTTGCGCAGCGCACCGCCTGCAACCTCATCCTGCGTACGGCAATCGGCGAGAAATATATGGACCCGGAAGGCGTTTGGCGCACCCGCACGGCTGAACCGCCGGTCCGCGACGCAAGCTGCCTCTGATCGCAGCGGTCGCGCGTCTGCAGGTGCCGGATTTTTGCGGCGCAGCATTTTTGCCCGCTGCGCCCGATTGCGGTGTTGACTTGATCTCGCTCCATTTCTAAAGCGCCCCTGCTCTCACGGTCTTCGCACGCGATTGGCCTTGTTTTGCTGCATGCAGGCCTGTGGCCGGTGCGGCGATGGTAAGGACGATGGTGGACAAGAAGGACGTGCCGGATCAGCCCGATGACGATGATCGCATCAGCCAGCTCCATGCGCGGCTGGAGCGGGCACAAGAGGCTGAGCAGGCACGCACCGCACGGAGCAGCCAGGCGGCCGATCCCAACTACAGGCTGGGCAATCGGGTGCTGGCTGATCTGATTGCGGGGATTGGTGGCGGCGCGTTGATCGGCTGGTTTGTGGATCAGCTGTTCAATACGTCGCCATGGGCGCTTTTGGGGCTGTTGTTCCTTGGAACAATCGTCGCCTTTCGCAATATCATCCGGCTGGGCAGTGCGCCGCCCCCGACGGAACAACAGGGTAAGGATTAGTTCGTTGGCCAGCGAATCCGGCAAGATCGACCCCATGAGCCAGTTCACCATCGAGCCGCTGCTGGGTGGCGCGCATGATGGAGCCTTGCCCTTTTTTACCCTGACCAACAGCGCGCTGTGGATGTTCGCCGCCGCCGTCATCCTCTATGTCTTCATGATGGGCGGCATGAAGCAGCGGCTGGTGCCGGATCGCTGGCAGGCAGCCGTTGAGGGCTTTTCCGGCTTCATCACCGGAATGCTTGATGCCAATATCGGCCCGGCGGGCCGCAAATATGCGCCCTACATCTTTTCGATTTTCATGTTCATCCTTTTTGCCAATCTGCTCGGGCTGCTTCCGCTCGGGCTGCTGGGGCTGCATCCGTTCACGGTGACAAGCCACCTGACGGTGACGGCGGTGCTCGCGATCATGAGCTTTTCGATCGTGCTCATCGTCGGCTTCTGGAAACATGGCCTGCATTTCTTCAGCCTGTTCGTGCCGCATGGCACCCCGCTGCCCATGATTCCGTTCATCTTCCTGGTTGAGCTCATGTCATTCCTCGTGCGCCCGTTCAGCCTGGCGCTGCGTCTCTTTGTGGCGATGACGGCGGGGCATGTGCTGCTGAAGGTGCTGGCGGGCTTTGTGATCAATTCCACCAATGCAGGCGCTGCCTATGGCGTTCTGGTCGGCGTGCCCAGCTTTGTGCTGATGGTTGGCATCAGCGCGCTCGAAATCCTGGTTGCCGGCATTCAGGCCTATGTGTTTGCGCTGCTGACATCGCTCTACATCAACGACGCGGAAAATCTTCACTAACATCATCATTCATCCCTAAGGAGTATCATCATGGATCCAGCATCTGCAAAGCTTATCGGCGCCGGTCTCGCGGCTATTGGTGCCGGCCTCGCTGCCATTGGCGTGGGCAATGTATTCGGCTCGTTTCTTGAAAGCGCGCTGCGCAATCCGGCGGCCGCAGACGGCCAGCAGGGTCGCCTGTTCATCGGTTTTGCGGCGGCCGAACTGCTCGGCCTGCTGGCCTTCGTGGTCGCGATGATCCTGCTGTTCGTCGTCTGACATCCGTGAAGAGCGGGCAGGGCGCACAGTGCTGCCCCTTCCATCGGATGTTTTCGTGTTCATCAATGCGGCGGTGCTGACATGCCTCAAATAGCCCAGATCGGGGATACCTATCTGTCGCAGCTGTTCTGGCTGCTGCTCACCTTTGGCTTCATCTATTTCGTCATCGGGCGGGGGATGCTTACCAAGGTGGTCAACACGGTCGACTTGCGCGATCGCAAGATTGCCGAGGATCTGGCGGCGGCGCAGGCGGCCCAGGATCGGGTGCAGGCGCTGCATGCGGATGTTGATGCGCGTGCGGCTGCGATGCGGGCCGATGCGCACAGCATCCTTGCCAAGGCCAAGGCCAAGGCTGCTGAACAGACTGCCGCCGATCTGGCCAAGGCGGATAGCGCAATTTCCGCACGCCTTGACGCAGCCGAGGCCCGCATTGCCGAAGCTGGCGTGAAGGCACAGGGCGATATCGAAACGATTGCGGGCGACATTGCGCATGAACTCGTGATGTCGCTCTCTGGTGCCACGGTGACCCGGGCCGACGCGGCCAAGCTGGCGAAGGAACTGGCCAATGGCTGATCTTGCAATGCTGGTGATGCTGAGCGAGGCAGCGGGCCACGCCAAGCCCAAGGCGCTGGGCATGGATGCGACGATGTGGGTATCGCTCGCCATGCTGGCGCTGATCGGCATTTTCATCTGGAAAAAGGTGCCGGCGCTGGTCGCCCGCTCGCTTGATGACAAGATTGCCGCGATCAGGACCCAGCTGGATGAAGCGAGCCGCCTGCGCGCCGAGGCAGAAGCGCTGCGCGCGGAATATGAGAGCAAGCTCAAGGCCATCGAAGCCGATGCTGATGCCGTGAAGGCCCAGGCAGAGGCGGATGCGAAGGCCCTGGTCGCGCAAGCGAAGAAAGACAGTGCAGCGCTGATCAAGCGGCGCGAGACGATGGCCGAACAGCGAATCGGGGGTTGCACGGTCGGTCATGCGACCTTGCCGTACAAGGAGTATTTTCCGGACGCC
>CAZFYJ010000237.1:0-3107 GCA_964523215.1 uncultured Sphingomonadaceae bacterium
GACCCCTGAAACAGCACATCGCCAACGATCGCGAGCTTGGAGGGCGCATGGTGAAACACGACATGGCCCGGCGTGTGGCCCGGACAATGGATGACATCGAGCACCAGATTGCCCACGCGCACCTGATCACCATCGGCCAGCCAGCGATCGGGCTCGAAAAGCCGGCCATTCACGCCATAGGTGCGGCCATCATCCTCGAGCCTGCTGATCCAGAAGCGATCAGCCTCGTGCGGCCCTTCGATGGGAACGCCCAATTCCTCGGCGAGGATGCCCGCTTCCCCGCAATGATCGATATGGCCATGGGTGATGATGATCTTTTCAATGGTCACCCCATGCTGGGCAACGGCCGCCTTGATGCGCGGCAAATCCCCGCCGGGATCGGAAAGCGCGCCCCGCATCGTTGCGGTGCACCACAGCAGTGTGCAATTCTGCTGCAGCGGCGTGACGGGGATCATCACGGCCTTCATCGGTGGACTGTCGGCTTCAGCCATGGGCGCTGCCATGCCCGGGCGCGCGGCTTATTTCAAGCGCATCCTGTCTCCAGAGATGTTCACCTGTTCCAGCGTGGCGAGAAAAGACTGGCCCAGCAGCGGATCCGGCAGCGTGGTGCGCACAATCGATGCCGGTACATTGCGGCGTTCTATTCCGCCAATTTGCAGCCGATCAATCACCACCGGCATGGTCGGCACGGTGCCGCCGGCTGTCTGCGCTGTTCCCGTAAAGGCCAGCGGATCGACGAATATGCCAATTGCGCGCGCATCATCCTCATCCAGCACGACAACGCTCGCACCGCTATCGATCATCATCATCATGCGCACGCCGTTGACCGTGACGGCACTTCGGAAATGACCATCCAGATCGCGAAGCAGCTCGACCTCGGCTCCATTGGAAAGCGTGGCGACGGCCTGGGGCGGGGCCACGGCATCTGAGCTCGTGGCATTGCCTGCCGAGGCCGCATCATCGCCGAAGCTTTGTTTTGCGATTGTGATGGCATCCTCGGTCTTGAGCGCGGGTGCCAGCGCAATGCAGCCGACGAGCAGCAGCGAAACGACGATGATGGTGCGCGCAAGCATGGCGCGGATCTAGCAAAATCTGGTGATCAAAAGGTAAAATCAGCGGGGCTGGTTCACGGGCGGCGCAGCCAGTGCATCGCCACCCGGCACCGCGACTTCGAAGCGGATTGCGCCATCGCTTGCCATGATCATGCGGGCACAGGCAAAGCCCATGGGCCGCACATTTGCCGCGTCTGCCGTCGTGGCGATCTTCGCATTGTGGCAATATGGGCCGCTGCAATAGCAGCCAATGGCCTGCCCGCCGGGTTGAGCAAGAAGCTCTGCGCGTTCGCTGGCACTGAGGCCGGCCGGGGCCTGCCAGCCAAGCACGACTGATCGCGTGGCGAAATCAGGGTTGCTGATGCGCGAAAATGCGCGCGCCACGCCGAATGGCGAAGGCGCATCCTGAGCGAGAATGAAGCCCAGTGTCTGCGTTAGCCGGGCCTCGGTCACGGCCGGCGATCCGGCGCCCAGCATGGCGGCAAGCCCCGCTTTGTCGCGCGCCAGCATTGCGGCGGCAAATTGCTCCCACGCTGCCCTGAACGCCGCGGTGCGCGCATCATTGCCAGCAAGCGGGGCGAGCGGCACCGGTTCGCCCGGCGTTTCCGTGCCCAACAGGCTTTCCTGCGCCGCAAGCGGGGCAGCGATCCCAAGGCCGATGGCGGCAAGAGCAAAGCGCAACACAGGCATGGCCCTCATCTTGCGCCGTCAATCCTGAACCGCGGCTGCACCATCAGGGGCAAGTGCGGCCCGCATCCACGATGGCGCAAGCGCGAGCGGAATATCCTCGATCCGGCGGTGCTCGACAGAATATTGCAGCGCTGGATAGGCGATGATCTGGCGGCGCGGATCGGCCTGATCCAGCGGCACCACAATGATGCGGCGGTTTACCTTGGACCGCCAGTTCATGCGCGCCGTGTTTTCCTGGCCGATATAGCAACCCTTGGTGAAGCTCACGCCGTTCAGCTCGGCTGCATTGCATTCAAGCCACAAATGCCGGTCCGACCCCAGCTCTGCTGCGCCCTCTGCAATGCCAAGCGCCAATCGGTGCGCGTGATAGGCAGCGCTGCAATCGCGGCCCTCGGGAGCGGCGAGCCAACGCTGCCCCAGCGCCGCACAGCGCGGATCGGCCACGCTTTGGCTTTGTCCTGCTGCGGGCGATACCGATACCGACCAGTGCACCGCGAGCGATTCGTCATGGGCGATGCCGATCGCCCGGCGCAACCTGTAAAGCGACAAGCGCCGGATCAGCGCATCGGCCGCTGTTGCCTCGCAATCGATCAGCCGGTCGTCGCCGTCCGGCCATATGAGAAAATCGAACAACAGCTTGCCCTGGGGGGAAAGCAGCCCGGCCCAAACAGGCGCATCGCCCGAAACGTCATTGGTCACCAGCCCTTGGAGAAAGCCGGCCGCGTCCGGGCCCGAAATGCGCACGACGGCACGATCGACCAGCATGCCGCCAGGGGCATCAACCGCGCTCGCTTGGGGGCTGGCTGCATCCATGGGATTTGATATAGCGCGGCAAAGCCGTTTTGAAAGCATCCCCGCATGACCGAACGTATCACGATCCGCCGCCCTGACGATTGGCACATCCATTTGCGCGACGGGGCAATGATGGCCGCTGTCGTGCCCTATACGGCGCGGGTCTTTGCGCGTGCGATCGCCATGCCGAACCTGTCTCCGCCGATCACCAGCGTGGCTGGAGCACGCGCCTATCGCGACCAGATCCTTGGCGTCGCCCCTCCGGACAGCGGATTCATGCCGTTGATCACTCTCTATCTCACTGATGATGTGTCACCAGACACGGTGTCGCACGGCTTTTCGGAAGGCGTGCTGACCGCTGCCAAGCTTTATCCCGCGCATGCGACCACCAATTCCGCCCATGGCGTGACCGACGTCAGGCGGATTTACCCGGCGCTTGCCGCGATGGAGCGGATCGGAATGCCGCTGCTGATCCATGGCGAAGTGACGGACCATGATGTCGATGTGTTCGATCGTGAGGCCGCGTTCATCGATCGCACGCTGGCCGGGCTGGTGCAGGATTTTCCGGCCCTC
>CAZFYJ010000238.1:0-742 GCA_964523215.1 uncultured Sphingomonadaceae bacterium
GGATGAAAAATCTTGCCCGTTGCCTTGAAACGTGTGCCGCCACCTGCCTTGGGTTCATTCAGATAGATCATCGCTGTCCATGTCCGCTGGCCGGGAATGCGGCAGTGCATTGCATAGTCGAGACCGCCTGGTTCAAAATAATCGGTATGATATTTGAATTCCTGGCCCACGTCATAGCGCTGGCCCTGCAACGGCTCGCCATAGATCGGAGTGATGCCGGTGAGCGCGCTGAGCTTTGCATCGAGCGCCGCCACCGCAGGGTTGGCATGATCCAGGTCGCAGGTCATGCTTGTCCTGAATGCGTCATCATCGCCAGCATCAGCCAGGGTCGATGGGCGCACATTGGCGTCAATCAGGTCGATCAGTGTTGCGCATTCCGCCGCGTCGAGAAAATGCGCGAGCGAAAATTGTGTCAGGCGCGCAGATGCCGTAGTGCGCACGCCGGGCAAGGCCTTGACCCGCGCGGCAACGCCATCCGCGCCCGAAGCCGTGCGATCAACTGCGGTCGTGCTGTGCATATGCGATCGAATATTGTGCCACTGCGCCAAGCGCAAGACTTGACCACAGGGCCATCCCGCGCCTAAAGCCGCAGCCCCGGGCAGCTTGCTGCTATGGCGATTGTAGCTCAGCTGGTTAGAGCGCTGGTTTGTGGTACCAGAGGTCGCGGGTTCAAGCCCCGTCAGTCGCCCCACCGCTTTTGCGAAGTTCCCCACAGGCGATGCGCGCCCCGGCATTGCCCGCC
>CAZFYJ010000238.1:752-3064 GCA_964523215.1 uncultured Sphingomonadaceae bacterium
TTAATGTTGTGTTTAATCCAGGACATAACCCTTCAGTCGCCCCATTCCCCTTCTGGATTTTGAAATATTATTACGATATAATATTATCATATTTCAAGAAACCGCATGAGGCGATGATGGACAGCCCCTGGGATTTTCCCGATTTTGATTCGCACGAGAAGCTGTGCCTGTTTGACGATCCGGCATCCGGCCTGCGCGCCGTGATTGCCGTGCACTCCACCCATCGAGGACCGGCGGCAGGGGGTGTGCGCTACTGGCATTATGCCCGCACGGCCGATGCGGTCACCGATGCGCTGCGCCTTTCGCGCGGCATGAGCTACAAGAATGCTATGGCCGATCTGCCGATGGGCGGGGGCAAGGGCGTGATCCTGGCACAGCCGGGGGGCGAAAAGTCACCGGCGTTGCTGGCGGCATTTGGCGAGGCGATCGAATCGCTTGGTGGTCGCTATGTCACCGCTGAAGATGTCGGGATGACAGATGCGGACATGGTGCAGATTGCCCGCAAAACCAGGCATGTCTCCGGCCTTCCCGTCTCCGGCGGGGCTGCTGGTGGCGATCCGGGGCCGTATACGGCGCTGGGCGTCTATCTCGGGGTGAAGGCGGCGGCGCGCTATCGGCTCGGGAGCGATGACATGCGCGGCGTGCGTGTCGCCATCCAGGGCGTGGGCAGTGTGGGTGGCGGGCTGGCGCGGCTGCTGGCGCGCGATGGCGCAAGGCTGATCCTGGCTGATGCGGATGCGGCAAAAGCCTCGGCGCTGGCAACCGAGCTGGGGGCCGAGGCAGTGGCTGCGGATGCGATCATGACAGTTGAGGCCGAAATCTTCAGTCCAAATGCGCTTGGTGCCGTGCTGAGCGCGCAAAGCCTTGATGCGCTCAAGGCCCCGATCGTTGCCGGCGGCGCGAACAACCAGCTTGCGACACCCGATGTCGGCGCCTTGCTGCTGGACAAGGGCATTCTTTACGCGCCCGATTATGTCATCAATGCTGGCGGAATCATCAATGTGAGCCTCGAATATCTTGGCACGGGGGACAAGGCCGAAGTGGAGCGCCGCATCCGGGGCATTCCCGATCGGCTCGAGGCGATCTGGGCACAAAGCGACGAAAGCGGGCGCGCTGCCTCCGACATTGCCGACGATATGGCTAAAGCCCGTATCGGGCGCGTATAATTGCTCTGGCATTGCGACGGCAAACTCCTTAAATCACCGCCATGCATCGCTTTGCCAACCCCCAGCGTTTCGTCTCCATCGCACGAATGTTGACCCCCTGGTTTCTGCTGGCCGCGTTTGTGCTGATCGGCTGGGGCGTCTATGCCGGGCTGTTCATCACGCCGCCCGATTATCTGCAGGGCAATGTGGCGCGCATCATGTATGTCCATGTGCCGGCGGCATGGCTTGGGCTCGGCGGCTGGATGGCAGTTGCCGTCGCCGGGCTGGTGCAGCTGGTTTGGCGGCATCCCGTGGCCGGCATTGCCGCGCGGGCCATCGCCTTGCCTGGCATGTTGTTTACCGCGCTGTGCCTGATCACCGGATCTATCTGGGGCCGGCCCACATGGGGCGCCTGGTGGGTCTGGGATGGCCGGTTGACGATGATGCTGCTGCTGCTCTTCGTCTATGCAGGCTTTCTGGCGCTGACATCGGTCGAAAATGATGATGGTGATCAGGGCAGCATTTCGCCGCAGGCCGCCATTTATGCGCTGGTTGGCACCATTTTGCTGCCGCTGATCAACCGGTCGGTGACTTGGTGGGAATCGGTGCATCAGGAAGCGAGCATCACCATCAGGGGCAGCGCGATCCATGCCTCCATGCTGTGGCCCTTGTGGCTGACCCTTGCGGGCTTCAGCTTCCTTTTCGGCGCGATCGTGCTGATGCGGATGCGAACCGCAATTGCCCAGAACAAGATCAGCGCCCGGCTGCAACGCCTCGCGCGGGCCGGATAACGCGATGGTCCAGTGGCATTGGCATTTCGTGGCCGCGGCCTATGGCATAACGGCGTTGCTGAGCCTAGCTGTGCTGGTGTGGTCATGGCGTGTCATGCGCCGCGCCGAGGCAAAGTCTGCCGCACTGTTCGAGAAGGGCACCCGGCAAGAACGGGGTGATGATGATGCTTAAGGCCAAGCATCAGCGCCTGGTGCTTGCCGTATCGGCGCTGGTGGCCGTGATGGCGGCCGGCCTCATCGCGGCGGCGGCGCTGCGCAAGGAAGCATCCTTTTTCTACACGCCACAGCGCTTTGTGCAGGCGCAGCCCGCTGCGGGTGAGGAGCTGCGGCTTGGCGGAATGGTGAAGATCGGATCGTTGCAGCGTGGCGCCGACGG
>CAZFYJ010000239.1:0-3046 GCA_964523215.1 uncultured Sphingomonadaceae bacterium
ACGCTGATCAAAGGCGCGCCGCGTGCCGCACACAGGGGCAGCGTGGTCGGCCCGGCGCGGTTGCTCCCGATCTGGAGGCTCTCAAATGCAATGCGGGTGCATCCGCCAGCCAGAGTGACGCGTCCATCCCGGCCATAGGTGCCGATCAGCGGCACCTCTGCTCCCTCGATGCGCCCCCCGGGCAGCGGACCGCTGAACTGCGCCGCCGTGCGAAAGCTGATGCCGCTTGCCCCCCAGCTGAAGCGCAGCGGATCGAGCGCCAGCTGCGCCGTGCCCGCCGCATAAGGCGCGACCAATATCTGGCCGCTGATCGCACCATTGGCCGGATTGCGCACAATTTCTGCCTCGGCAGACGGCAGATCGCCGCCGCGCAAACGCACCCGCCCGCCGAGCGCCAGCCGTGCATCGGGAAGCGAGAGGGCAATGCCGCTGCCGCCTGAAAGATCCGCCGCAACCCCGCTTCTTGAGAGCATCTGCACATCGGCAATGGCAATGCGTGCCTGCGCCCCCCGGCCAGCATAGCTGAGCGGGGCCGTGATGGTGACATCGGCCGCAGCACGCGCCAGGGCTGCGCTTGCGCGCGCGATGATCGGGTCGATCGGAAGGCGGCCCTCCTGGCGCGAGAGCCGCTGCAGCAGCGCCTGCTGTTCCGCTGCCAGCGCCGCATTGGCAAGCACAAGCTCTGTTTCGCCTTTCCATGCGAGCGCATCGCCCGACCAGTCCAGCGTCGCTTGGCCCTCAAGCCGCGTGCGCGGGGCGCGTCCATAGCGGCTTGAAAGCGCCACCAGCGTCAGATCATGCTCGGCAAAGGCCCCATTCTGATCGCCGCGCAGCGCGATGCTGCCGCTTCCCAGCCGGGCGCGGGTGCCCGCCAGATCAAGATCGCCGATGCTGAGCTGGCTCTGCCCGGCATAGCGGGTGAGCGTGCGATCGGCCGAGAGATTGAGCGCAAGACGGGCAGCGCCTGACGCGATGCGCGCCTGTGCACAGGCCAGGGCAGCAAAAGACGCTGGCCCTTCGAGCCGTGGTGCCTTGCGCAGCAGGGCGAAGCGGCCAGAAAGGCGCAGGCGTTCCACTCTGCATCCGCCGGCCCCAAGTTGCGGGGAAAACAGGCCAAGCTGGCCCGCAAAGTCACGGCGCAGCGCCCCCTGCCCTGAAAATGCCAGGCCCAATGTGCCGAAATCGCTCTCGATCCGGGCCGTGGCACCCGCCAGGGCGAGGTTCAGATCAGGCAGCCGGAATGGCTCTTTGCTGGCCGGATCGCGCAGCTTGTCCAGCGCGCCGAAGCTCAGCCGCCCATCGGCAAAGCGGCCTTCAAGGTGCACGCCGCGCGCCCGCACCGCAACGGGCACCGGGCCGTTCAGCCCCCAGCCCAATTCCAGCTCGGCCTCTTCGACGATCAGGTCCGGCCGATCCGCCGGGCCGATGCGCAGATTTTCGATGCGCTGGGTGCGCGGCCCGATCTGCGTGATCTCATATGTAGCGGGAATGCCCAATTTCTGAAGCTGCTGATCAACCAGATCGGTCGCAATCGGAATTCGCTGTGTCCACAGAAGGGCGACCATCACGATCAGCACAGCCGCGATCAGCCAAGCGAGCCGCCTCAGCCAGAGCCGCCGCCGGGAGCGCAGCAATGGGCGCAGCGGGGGGGCAAGCCCAGCCTCGGCTTCCTGCACAGCAGCGGCAGTGCGGCTCGGATCATCAGCATCCATTGCTGCCCCGCCTTAGCATCTGATTGGGGGTTGCGTAGCCCCAATTTGCCGCGCACATGTCTGCCCAATGGCAGACGAGCTTGCAAATGCACCCGTTTCCCGCGGTGCGGACCCTGCGCCCTCGCATGAGGGGCATCGCGCGCGGCTGCGCCAGCGGCTGCTGGAAGCGGGTGCCGACGCGCTCGCCGATCATGAGCTGATCGAGTATTTGTTGTCGCTGGCCATTCCCCGGCGCGACACCAAGCCGCTGGCAAAGGCGCTGCTGCAGGAATTTGGCGGCATTGGCCCGCTCATTTCGGCCGACCCCGAATCGCTGCGCCGCGTCTCCGGCATGGGCGAAACCAGTGTTGCCGCGCTCAAGATCGTGCAAGCCGCGTGCCTCCGGCTGCTGCGGGCAGACATAGCCGAACGCCCCCTGCTCGGGAGCTGGCAGGCTGTGCTTGACTATCTGCGCGCCGACATGGCCTATATTGGGATAGAGCGGGTGCGCGTGCTGCACCTCAATGCCCGCAACGCCCTGATCCGGGACGAGCTGATGCAAGAGGGTTCGGTCGATCAGTCGGCCATCTACGTGCGCGATGTGATCCGCCGTGCGCTGGAGCTGGGATCGGTGGGCCTCATTCTCGTCCACAATCATCCCAGCGGCGATCCGCAGCCGAGCCAGGCCGATATCGCCATCACGCGCAATATTGCCGATGCGGGCAAGCGGCTCAATATCGCGGTCCATGATCACATCATCATCGGCACCAAGGGCCATAGCAGCCTGCGCGCGATGGGGCTGATCTGAGCGGGCCTCAGCAGTGCGTGCGGTGCAAAGGGTGTTTGCCACTACTGTGAGCGGCTGCTAGCCGCATGTGCGTGATTCCCGCTCCTCATTTTCGCAAGAGGCTACGCCCATGATCCCCCGCTACGCCCGCCCGGAAATGACCGCCATCTGGGAGGCGGAAAACCGCTATCGCATCTGGTTTGAGATCGAGGCGCATTCCACCGAAAAGCTGGGCGAGCTGGGCGTGGGTCCCCCGGCGGCCGCACAGGCATTGTGGGACTGGTGGGCCACCGGCCCTGCCATCGATGTTGCCGCGATCGATGCAATCGAAGCCGTGACCAAGCATGATGTAATCGCATTCCTGACCTGGGTGGCAGAGCAGGTCGGCGAACAGGCGCGCTTCATGCACCAGGGGATGACCAGCTCCGACGTGCTCGATACCTGCCTTGCCGTGCAGCTGATGCGAGCGGCCGATCTTTTGCTGGCGGATCTTGATGCACTGCTGGCCGCGTTGAAGAGGCGGGCATTCGAGCATCGGCACACGCCGTGCATCGGGCGCAGCCATGGC
>CAZFYJ010000240.1:0-3043 GCA_964523215.1 uncultured Sphingomonadaceae bacterium
TACGGTCAAGGCTGTGGTGCTCGATATCGATGGCGAGAAAGAGCGCATTTCGCTTGGCATCAAGCAGCTTGAAAAGGGTGCCCCGGGCGCAGGCGCTGCGGCCTCTGCTGGCGGCATCAAGAAGAATGACGTGGTCACCGTCACGGTCCTCCAGGTCACCGATGGCGGCCTCGAGGTCCAGGTGGGTGAAGATGGCGCAACCGGCTTCATCAAGCGGGGCGACCTTGGCCGCGATCGTGATGAGCAGCGGCCGGAGCGCTTCCAGGCCGGGCAGAAGCTGGATGCGATGGTCACCGGGTTCGATCGCTCAAAACGTCCCAACTTCTCGGTAAAAGCCCTTCAGATTTCCGAGGAAAAAGCTGCTGTCGCACAATATGGATCGTCCGATTCGGGCGCCTCTCTGGGCGACATTCTGGGCGAGGCGCTGAAGGCGCGCCGCGAAAGCTGAGCCCGGTTTCATCGGTTTTTCCGATCAGAAAGCCTGTCCGGACAAAGGCCGGACAGGCTTTTTTTCGTTCTAGCCCAACAGCCTACGAAAATGGACCGAAAAAGCGCTTGCCTTTAGAGGCAGATAAGGTGTGTAACATCGCCATAAAGCGCTGAAACATGCACCAAAGCCATGAAATTTGCGCCATATTCGGGTCTCTATAACAGATGAGCTTTTTGGAGTTGGGGATGATACGCTCTGAGCTGGTGCAAAAGATTGCGGATGCCAATCCAGACCTTCGTCTTGCGGAGGTTGAACAGATTGTTGACGTGTTTTTCGAAGCCATCATTGATCAGCTGGCGCGCGGGGGCGCGTCGAGCTGCGTGGCTTTGGGGCATTTTCCACGCGCGCGCGGGCTGCGCGCACGGGCCGCAATCCGCGCACGGGCGAGCCGGTGGCAGTGGATGCAAAGCGCGTCCCCTATTTCAAGCCCGGCAAGGAAATGCGCGACCGGCTGAAAGCCTGAACGCACCGTACAAAAATCGGCGCGCCCCACGCCCCGGCACTTGACCGGATGACATCATGCGTCTTTGGTGCGCCAGGCGAAATGGCAGGCTGGCTGGGGTGCCTCATGCGAGCGGATGTGGCGAAATCGGTAGACGCAGCAGACTTAAAATCTGTCGACCTCTGGTCATGCGGGTTCAAGTCCCGCCGTCCGCACCATTGGGCCGCATCCCGTTGCCACAGTCTGAGGGCCGCTGCATGACGCATGCGGGAAAGCGCGTGCGCATGCTTGGCGTGCTCATGCTTCCCCTATTGGCGGGGTGCAGCCTGTTTGGCACTGCCGGGCCGGTGCGTGTCGCGATCATCGGCACCAGTGCGACCATAGCCGATCCCGACAATGGCGCGCCCAGCAATGCCAGCCTCATTCTGGGGGCTGCCGTTGCGCAGGGGCTGGTGACATTCGGCGCCGATGGCACGGTGACCGCCGGGCTCGCCGAACGCTGGACCGTGACCGATGACGGCCTGAGCTACATCTTTCGCATCCGTCGTGCGAGCTGGAGCGACGGCCGGACGGTCACCACCGAGGATATCGCGCAGATCCTCAAGCGGCGGCTCAATGCGCGAGGCAATCTGATTGCGCAGCAGCTGACCGCAATCAGCGATGTTCGCGCAATGACGGAGCATGTGATCGAGATCCGGCTCACGCGCCCGCAATCCGATTTGCTGACGATGCTCGCCCAGCCGGAAATGGGGCTGATGCGCAATGGGCGGGGCTGGGGCCCCTATCGCATCAAGCGCAGCAATGGTGCCGCGCGGCTCACCCCGATCGTCGATCCGCTGGCGCTCGAACTGGGCGAGGCAGAGCCGCCCAGCGAGAATGAAAGCATCGATGTCGTCGTCCGCCCGGCGGCGCAAAGCGTTGCCCGGTTCAAGGATGATGCTGCCGATGCCGTTCTGGGTGGCCGATTTCAGGATTATACCTATGCGGCAAGCGCCGGCATCAACAATGCCATACGGCTTGATCCCGTATCTGGCCTGTTCGGCTTTCTGATTGTGCGCAATGACGGCTTTCTGGCGTTGCCGGCGCATCGCAGCGCGATCAGCCGCGCCCTTCATCGCAGCCGCATGCTCGCTGCATTGGGGCCACAAGGGTGGGAGCCGACAGCCAGCATTCGCCCGCCCGCTGCTGCAACCGATGAAACATTGCCGCAGATCCAGCCGGATTGGGCCACCCGCGAACCGGCGCTGCGCCAGCGTGAGGCGCGTCTGCTGGCGCAGGCGTGGCAGGCGCGCACCGGCGCAGCGCCGCGGCTGCGCATTGCGCTGCCCGATGGGCCGGGCGCACGCATTCTGTTTGCCTATGTGCGCGCCGATCTGGCGCAGGCCGGCATTGAGGCACAGCTGGTGCGCACGAACGACCCTGCCGATGTGCGCCTGATCGATGAAGTGGCCCCCAGCGACGATCCGGCCTGGTATCTCTATCGTCTTTCATGCCGCATGACGCCGCAGTGCAGCCGCGAGGCAGAGCCGATCCTGGCCGCCGCGCGGCTTGAAAGCGATCTTTCGAAGCGCAATGCAGAGCTGATCCGTGCGGAAACGCAGATGGTGCGGGATGGCTGGTATATTCCGCTTGCGGTGCCGCTGCGCTGGTCGCTCGTTTCCGGCGAGCTGCCTGCCTTTCGCACCAATATCCGCGCGCGCCACCCATTGAACCTGCTGCGCCGCCCCACCACATGATGCATGTTGCCGGGTTGGCCGGTACGCGGAGGAATAGCAAAGGTATTGCATGGCCATTTCGCAGAACCAGTTTGATCGCGCGGCAGCTGCACTGGGGATAGACAGCCGCGATCCGCACGCCGTGCGCCGGCGGATCGAATTTCTGGAGCAGCTGCTGGAACGCAGCTTCACGCTGCCCGTGGTCAACAGGCCGATCGGGCTCGATTTCGTCGTCGGCCTGATCCCCGGCATTGGCGATTTCATCACCACGGCGATGGGGGCCTATCTGGTCTGGGAAGGGCGCAATCTGGGGATGTCCAAATTCCAGCTGGTGCGGATGATCGGCAATGTCGGCGTGGATACGCTGATCGGCGCGGTGCCGCTGGTCGGCGATGC
>CAZFYJ010000241.1:0-3031 GCA_964523215.1 uncultured Sphingomonadaceae bacterium
GGGCGGACCCGAACATATCGTCGCGCATATGCGATGCGCGATGCGGTGTCAGCTGACGGGGCGGGCGTCGACCAGACGATAAAAAATTCCGCTTTCATCAAATCCGGTCAGCTGCAATGTGCCCGTCATGATGTGGACCTTGGTCTCGTTCACCGGAACGCCAACCGCGCCCTTGATCTCGATAAACTGATTGGGCAGCGCGTGCATGTGGAACGGGCAGCCCGGCGGATAGCCCAGCATCACCCAGTTTTTCTGCGTGCGCGAGTTTTCAAGCGGCATCATCCAGCCGGCGATCTTGATCCGCTTGCCGTTCAATGCCCGCACCGAAGCCGGGAAAATCGGCTTGGTGTAGATGATCCCTGTCTTGGGATCCTTGCGGTCGTTCAGCTTGGTCGATTCAAGCAGCGTCCATGATGTGCCACCCGGCGGCGTTTTGGCCGGTTTCCAAATGTCCTTCACCTTCGGGTCCGGCACGCGGCCGGTCTGCTGCATCGCAGCCGTTCCCGTCACGCCGATGCAGGCCGTGATGAGCGCAAGAGAAATGAAGAAACGACGCATGGCGATGCTCCTGATCAGCTATTGGGCGCGCGCCAGAACCCTGGCAAGATCGGTGCGGAAGATGCGCATGGCTGGCACCAGCGCGGCCACCACTCCGATCAGCAGCACCCCACCTATAATCGCTGCCTCGCCGGGATGAAAGAGCCAGGGCGAGAGGCCAAGCTCGGCAAGCGGAGTGAAGCTGTTCACCGCGAGCCAGAGCATGCCATGGCCAATTGCCAGCCCGATCAGCGATCCGATGATGGCGATGATCAGCCCTTCGGCCAAGATCGTGCCGAAAATGCTGGCGCGCGTTGCCCCCATCACGCGCAGCAGGGCGAGCTCGCCCTCTCTGGCCGATGCCGCGTTGAGCAGCGCAACGAAGATTGAAAGGCCGCCTGTCAAGGCCAGCAGCCAGGCAAACAGCTGCGCGCCTTCGATGCCGACGCCCAGGAGCGAGAGCAGCCTGGCTGTCTCCGTCGCCGGGACAGCGGATTGCATCTCCGTCTGCCGGTTGATCATCGCTGGCAGGCGGACGGCACCTGCGAGCGACCGATATTGAATCAGAAGCGCCGTGATTTCTGGCTTCATCTCCCCCCGCGCTGTCAACGCTGCATTGGTGCCGGGTGCGACAGAGGCAGCGGCCGCATCCGTGGAGTGCCCGGCATGATCATGGTCGTGGTTGTGGACGTCGCCCTTCTTGCCTGCATGATCGTGGCCATCATGCGCAATGCCGTGGGCATCCCATACCGATTCCACGTTCACCAGAATCAGCCGGTCAAGCACCGTGCCGGTCGGCTTCAATATGCCCACGGCCTCAAACGGTGCATGCTCATGCTCGGTTGCCGATTCATCCATTTCCAGCCCGTGCGTGCCGACAAAACGCTGGCCGATCGTCATGCCGGTCGCCTTGGCGACATCCGCACCGATCACGGCTTGCTGGGTGCGGGCAAACATCACCCCCTGGGCGAGTTCGCCGCCGTAAAGTGCGGCATAGGCAGGCTCTGTGCCGACAATGCGAAACCCACGGAAATTATCGCCCAACGCCAGCGGAATCGCCTGCTTTACGGCCGGGTCGTTGCGCAGCAAATTGAGGCTTTCCAGCGGGATGTTCCCGGTCGGCACATCGACATGATAGATGCTGGACAGGATCAGCTGCAGTGGCGATCCCTTCGCGCCCACGACCAGATCGATGCCTCTCGCATCGCGATCGAGGCGGGAGCCGATCTGGCTTGAAAAGAGGAGCAGGATGACGAGGGTCGCAACGGCCAGTGCAAGCAGCAGGATGTTGAGCCCGGTCGTCAGCGATCGATCGCGCAGATAGGCAAGGGCAAGGCCGATCATGCCGCCATCTCCGGCGCTGGGGCCAGCGCGATAACCCGGTCGATCAGCGATTTCAGACGGGCATCATGCGTCGCGATCAGCAGGGTCGCCCCCTGCTTGTTGGCGGTATCGAGCAGCAGCTGCCCGATGCGCATGGCATTGGCATCATCCAGCGCCGAGGTTGGCTCATCGGCAACAATCAGCGCCGGACGGCCGACGAGCGCGCGCGCAATCGCCGCCCGCTGCGCCTCGCCCTGGCTCAGTTCCCGCGGGCGGGCGTGGGCCCGGTGCGCAATGCCGACGGCATCAAGCAGGCCCGATATGGCGGCATCGTCGCGGCCTGCCTGTGCCAGCCTTTGTGCAAGCTGCAGATTTGCCGTAACCGAGAGAGCAGAGACAAGCCGAAGCGTCTGGAATATCACGCCGATTTTGCGCCGCCGCAAATCGTCACGCTGGCTGGGCCCCAGAGTGGAGATGGCCTCGCCATCAATGGAAATGCGGCCCGCATCAGGGGTCAGGAGCCCCGTGACGAGATTGATCAATGTGGATTTGCCGGCACCTGAAGGGCCGAGCAGCAAGCTGTGCTCGCCTCGTTCAAGCTGCAGTCCAAAATCGGCGAAAATCCGCCGCTCGCCATAGCCATGGCTCAGCGCCTCGATGGAAATAATTGTCATGAAGGGCAGATAGGAATGCCGCGGCAATCATCAAGATTTGGCAGCATTTTCCTTTTTGTCGCCTCGCAGTTTTGTATCACGCGCATCAGCGGGCGCGCTGCCCTTGTCACTGCGGGCGGTTGCATCGCCACTTTCTGCAGGAACGGCAGCAGCAGGCGGTGCGGATGCTGCTGTGGCATCTGCGGCAGCTTTGGCCTGATCCGCGGCTTTTGCGTCTGGCGCGGCCTCGCTTTCGACCGCGGGCTGCTCCAACTTCGGCTCCTCAACGGGTGGTTCATCTTCAAATCGCATCGGGGAAAGAGCGGCAAATGCCGAAAAGCGCATAAATCCGCCCGGCCCGTGCTGGTCACAGGCCTGCGCAGATGCTGGAAGGGCGAACACTGCCGCCAATGCGCACAACCGCCATTGCATATCCATGCTCCCGCCGCTGCATCACGCGTGCAGCGAATGATTTACATAGCATGGAGACGATTCTTTGCAACGCGGTTTCGCATGGC
>CAZFYJ010000242.1:0-2986 GCA_964523215.1 uncultured Sphingomonadaceae bacterium
ACCGCTTCTGGATCAGCCGGCTCGAGGATGATGGCCGCACCTATGGCGTGAATGGCCGGCTTTTCGAGCCTGATCGCTGGCTGGCTGATGGCGATCAGGTGCGTGTCGGCAATCTGGTGCTCGATGTCATCCATTGCCCGGGCCACACGCCGGGTCATGTCGTGTTTCACCATGCGCCCTCCAAACTCGCCATCGTTGGCGATGTGCTGTTCCAGGGGTCAATCGGGCGCACGGACTTTCCAATGGGCAATCATCAGGATCTGATTGATGCGATCACCCGCAAGCTGTGGCCGCTGGGCGGGGATACCGTGTTTGTGCCGGGCCATGGCCAGCCATCGAGTTTCGCTGCCGAACGTGCGCACAATCCCTTTGTCGGCGATCGGGCGCTTGCCGGGCGCTGAGCGTTCTTCGAGCGGTGAGATGTGTCCATCCCGGTTGAAATCGCTCTGGCGTGCTCACACCAGCCCGAGATCGGAGAGCTCGCGCACCAGCTGGGCCGGCATGCCGGCCGTGTCGGCATCGGCTGCAAGATCGGGCGGCGCATCGCGCTCCTCCAGATAGCGCCAGCCCTGGTGCGACCGCTTGCCCTGGGGCCGGACCAAAATCATGCGCGGGGCGATCAGGATATCGATGCGACCCTCCGCTGCCTCGGAAAAACCCATTAGCGGGCTACGCGCGACCAGCTGGTGTGCGATGATCCAGTAGAGCGAGCCGAAGGCCGTCTCCTCCCAGCGTTTTGGCTTGTAACGGGTGGTAAGGCCAATGGGCTGGTCTGCGCCAACCATCGCTGCGCGGGACCGCAGGCGCGCCTCAAGCTCGGCAACATGGGTGCAGCCATAGGCGACGCGGGTAAGATGGAGTGGCATTGTTCAATCATGCACGGGCAGGGGGCATGAGGCCACGCAGCCTTTGGGGCATGGCTGCCCGCAGCCGGCACGGCACCCCCTCGGCCAGGGCTCTAAAAGCTGCGGCCCGTGATCCGCGCAATTTCCTTTGCCACCATCGCTTCGACAATGTCTGGCAGGTTCGTGTCGAGCCATTCCTTCAGCAAGGGGCGCAGCGCATCGCGCACCAGTGCGTCCACAGTCAGCGCATGGGGCGATGACGCCGTTGATGATGCCTCCTGCGGTTTCGCAACGAGCGCTGTCAGCGCGGAAAGGCGATCGCGGCTGGCATCGACCACGGGCCCGGACACCAGCGGCGGCTCAGCGTCCGTGGGGGCATCGGTGGAAGCTTGCGGCGTCAGTGCGGCTGCATCAGCCATCACGCTGTTGATATCGGTGACCGTGGGTGCCGATTGCGGCGCATCATCCGGCGAGGCCGCTTCATGGCTCTCAGTCAGCTCCAGAACTTGTTCAGCAGCCGTCTCCTGCCCGTCTGCCGCAGCCTGGCCGGGGGGTTCATCGCGCGCAATAACGCGACGGATGGAAGAGAGAATCTCTTCCATGTTGGTTTCGCGTGCCATATCGCCCATATCTGCCCCTTCGGCGCTTCTGCGCTGTTTCTTTACCATGTTTTAGCGCGCAATCAGGGGCTTTGCCAAGGGGGCGGGCGCAATTTTCATTTCGGGGTGCTGGCACTGCCTGCCGTGCGCGCATCCTGCGCGGGCACGCTGTTGGTCCGGGTGGATTGCGGGGTCGGCTCCGGATCGCTGTCCCAATCCCAGATGGATGTCCGCACACGCTGATAATTGACTTCGGGATCATAGAGCGCGCCGCCATCCAGCCCCAGGTCACGCGCTTCGGCGCGACCCATGGCAGCGAGCAGCGAAAAGCCCGCAACATAGGCATTGCGCTCCGCCGTCACCAGCGTCACGCGGCTGTCCAGCAGTTCCTGCTCGGCATTCAAAATGTCGAGGATGGTGCGGTTGCCCACGCTGTTTTCGGCGCGCACCCCTTCGAGCGAGAGGCTGTTGGCGTCGACGGCCAGCCGCGAGGCGCGGATGACATCGCGCGAGGCCTGCCAGCTGGCATAAGCGGCGCGGGTCTGCGCAATCACGTTGCGTTCCACGCCGATCAGCCCTTCCTGCGCCTGGGCCTGCCGCGCCTGTGCCTGGCGGATCACCGCAGCCGGACGGCCCCCCTGATAAAGCGGGACAGTGGCGCTGAGGCCCACGCTGGCAGAGGTGGTGCTGTTGTCGAACGGGCTGGGAAGCGAGCCGAGCGTATTGGAATAGCCGCTCTGCGCCACCGCCGAAACACGCGGCAGCCGCGAAGCCTTGGCCCCTGCAACATCGAAGCGCGCTGCTTCCACTTGCTGCTGCGCTGCCTCGATATCGGGGTTGCTGGCAAGCGCGGTGTCCACGGCAACATCAGGGCTGGCCGGCAAATTGGGCAGCTCTGGCGGCGGCTGCAAGTCCACCGGGGCCTCGCCCACCAGCTGGATGTAATTTTCGCGGCTGCCGATCAGCTGTGCCTCGGCCTGCCGCAACCGGCTTTCGGCGCCGGCCAGCCGTGCTTCGGATTGGGCCACGTCGGTGCGAGTCAGATCGCCGATTTCAAAGCGATCACGCGTCGCCTCCAGGTTGACGCGCAGCACGCGCACCTGATTGCGGTTCAAATCGACGATCGCCTGATCGCGGATCACATCCATGTAGGCACCCACCACCTGGGAAAACAGGCTCGCTTCGGTGGCGCGCAGATCGGCCTGTCCGGCCTCAACGCGCCGCTCGGCCGCACGGATGCTGTTCTTGATCTGCCCACCTGTGTAGATCGGCACGCTGATGTTCGCATTAAGCCCGAGCTGCCGACGCGGTGAGCCGGCACCGCCGCCGCCGGCCTGATCGATAAATTCGCTGTAACTGCCTTGCAGCACGGCATCGGGCAGCTGTTCAGAGCGATTGATCGGCACGTTTTCATCAATCGCGCGCTGCCCGGCGCGGGCCGATTGCAGCGTCGGATTGTTGAGATAGGCCTTGGTCAGCGCGCCTTGCAGCGTTTCCGCCATCAGCGCCGTCGGAGCCGTCGCAAGCACCAGCAATGCCGCC
>CAZFYJ010000243.1:0-2979 GCA_964523215.1 uncultured Sphingomonadaceae bacterium
GTGACGGGCAAGGGTCAGGGCCATTGCCGCTGCCTGCGGCGCGGGCGCACCGATGGCGCGGAACGGGCCTTTCAGCGGCGTTGCCAGATCCTGCGCAGGATCAGCCGTGGCCAGCGCAAAGCCGATGCCGGGCGCGGCGGCGCGATCGAGCCAGATGCCGCCCGGCGCTGCTGCTGCCGTGCCATCTGCCTCCCCCTCCCAGGCAGCGCGCTGATTGACGATGTTGAGCGTGGCGGCCCGGTTGTGCGCGATCAGAAGGGGCGCGCGGCCCTGTGCATCGGCGGCATCAAATGCGGCGAGGCTTGCTTCATCCGCGGTCTCGACGGCAAGCAGGCACAGCGATGGCTCGCCCGCTGCACACAGCTGCACCACCCAGCCGCGCCGCAACGCATCGATCGCGCGCGCCGCATTTTTGGGATCAGCCGGTGCCGTCATCGCGCATCAAAAGGCAAAGCGGGTGATGAGCGGCACATGATCGGACGGCTTTTCCCAGCTGCGGCATGGCTCTGCCACATGGTGATCGACCGCCTTTTGCGCAACCGCGGGGCTTGCCCACATGTGATCGAGCCGCCGCCCGCGATCGCCCACGGTCCAGTCCTTCGCCCGATAGCTCCACCAGGTGTAAAGGCGCTGCGGCGCCGGCACGAAATGGCGGCCCAGATCAACCCAGCCGTGGCTGGCCTGGAGCGCATCGAGTGCGGCCACCTCGACGGGCGTGTGGCTGACCACATCGATCAGCTGCTTGTGGCTCCACACATCGGATTCGAGCGGGGCAATGTTGAAATCGCCAACCAGGATGGTGGGTTCGCGCAAAGCATCGCTCCACCGCGTCATGCGCGCCAGGAAATCCAGCTTTTGGCCGAATTTCGGATTGAGCGCGCGATCAGGAATGTCACCCCCGGCCGGAACATAGACATTTTCGAGCCGCACCCCATTGGCCAGCCGCACACCGATATGCCGCGCCTCGCCATTGTCCTGCCAATCATGGCGCAGATCCTCTGCCATCGGCACGCGCGAGACAATCGCCACGCCGTGATGCATCGGCTGGCCGTTGGTCACGATATGGGTGTAGCCCAGCGCCTGAAAAATGCCGTGGGGAAACACATTGTCCACCGCCTTGGTTTCCTGAAGGCACAGGATATCCGGCTGCTGCTCCTCCAGGAAGCGCTGCACAATCGCCAAACGTGCGCGCACGCTGTTGATATTCCACGAGGCGATTGTCAGCATGGCCGCAGCAGCGAGCCGGAACGGGCATTATCCATGCACCGGGCTTAGCCCTGGCGCAATGGGCTGGCAATGGCCAAGACGGCGGGAAAGGCGACCTCAAGCGGCTTGTGCCGCCATGCCGATCAAGCGGCTTATGCCGCCATGGCCATGACGCACGCTATGCTGCGGTGCCCGCCGCGCGGTGGTGCTGCGCCTTTTCGCGATACATGGCGGCATCGGCGCGGGCGATCACCCCATCGGCATCATCGGCGGCGGTGATCATCGTATAGCCGAAGCTGGCCGAAAGCGGCAGCGTCTGCCCGTCAAACGCGAGTGCCGCACCGTTCAGCTGCGCACGGAAATCCGCGATTTTGGCTTCTGCATCGGCCGGTTCGATCGCATCGAGCAGCAACGCGAATTCATCGCCGCCGATGCGGGCGAGCACGTCCGTCTGCCGCACGGTTGCCTTCAGCCGGTTGGCGATCGCCATCAGCAGCGCGTCACCCGCGGCATGGCCGTGCCCGTCGTTCACGGCCTTGAGACCATCAACATCGACATAGATGAGCGCCACCTGAGCGTCATAGCGCCGGACACGCGCCAGCCGATCCTGCAGCTGAGTCATGAAATAGCGCCGGTTATGCGCAGCCGTCAGCGAATCGAGCACCGATGCGCGCTCCAGCTCTGAAAGTGCGATTTTCAGGCTGCGGTTTTCAACCTCGAGCGCACGCACCCGCGCTTCCAGAGCGGCGACCGCTTCTGGCGCTCCGGGCCTGTCGCCGCCTGATGCGGTGCTGGTCGCACGCGCCGGCACACCTGTCATCGTCTCATCCCCATGCAGCTGCAAAAGCGCACATCGGCGCTTTTGATTGTCTTTTGAAAAGCTTCGGGGCGAATACCCCTGAATGCCGCGACCCCCACAAGCACAAATGGGAAAAAATCGCTTGTAAAACAATATGAAATCCGCTGCGTCGGCCCGGATAATTTACAATTTCCTCGTCACTGTGGCTATTGCGCATCGCGCGTCAGGGCAGCGCCCAACACAGGATTTGCCGCAATGCGCCTGAAGCGCTAGGGGACATCGTTATGAGCGACGCAAACAGGGCGCCCGTGCTGGGCATCATCATGGGCAGCCAATCGGACTGGGAAACGATGGCGCATGCCGCCGATCTGCTGGTCCAGCTCGATGTGCCCCATGAGGTGAGGATTGTTTCGGCACACCGCACGCCGCAACGGCTTTACGACTATGCCGAACGCGCGGCCAGCCGCGGGCTGAAAGCCATTATCGCAGGGGCCGGGGGGGCGGCGCATCTGCCCGGCATGGTGGCAGCGATCACCCACCTGCCCGTGCTCGGTGTGCCGGTGCAAAGTGCTGCTCTGAACGGCATGGACAGCCTGCTGTCGATCGTGCAGATGCCGGCCGGGGTGCCGGTCGGCACGCTTGCCATAGGCAAGGCCGGCGCCATCAATGCCGCCTTGCTGGCGGCACAGATGCTCGCCACCACCGATGCAGCGCTGGCGGCGCGGATCGCCAGCTGGCGCGCAGCGCAGAGCGCGCACGTGGCCGAGGAGCCGCATCGCTGATGCCGCAGCGGGGTATCTTTGGCCGCAAGGAGGCAAAGGGGCCAGCCGCGCCTGAATCTTCTGTGCCTGAGTCTCCAGGTCCTGAGTCTCTGGCAGCCGCCTCACCACTGGCGGAGGATGTGCCAGCGCCGGCAACGATGTCGACAACCGGGCCAGACGCACCGGCGCCCAGCGCCGCAACGGCCACAGACC
>CAZFYJ010000244.1:0-2972 GCA_964523215.1 uncultured Sphingomonadaceae bacterium
GGGGCAGGGGCCTCACCCAGGCGCGGGGTGCTCGCACAGCCGGAGACGAGGATGCTGGTGCAGGCAAGACCAAGGAGCAGGGGTGAACGCATAAATTTCCTTTGTGTGTACTTGATCTGCAAAGCTTGCGAGGCAGCCTTGTGCTGGCGTGGGCAAACAGGGCCAGCCTCGCCCCAGCCCGCAGCCCGGCCTGGTGGCAAGGCCTTTAGACCAAAGCACAGCCATTCGCCAAGTGGGAAGCGGCAAATCTGTGGTCGGGCCTGTCTGGCCTTTTGCACGCTTTGGACTTGATGGCGCAGATGCATTCGCCTAGGCGGCACGCGGCGGGACCAGCGGAAGGAAGAGAGCATCATGAAAATCGCCATGATCGGAACTGGCTATGTTGGCCTTGTGTCCGGCACATGCTTTGCCGATTTCGGACATGATGTGATCTGCGTCGACAAGGACGCGCGCAAGATTGATGCGCTGCTCGCGGGCAAGATGCCGATCTACGAACCGGGCCTCGACGATCTGGTGGCGCGCAATGTGGCCGCCGGCCGGCTCGCCTTTACCACCAGACTGGACGAAGCCGTTGCGGGCGCGGATGCCGTGTTCATCGCGGTCGGCACGCCATCGCGCCGCGGCGATGGCCATGCCGACTTGAGCTATGTCTATGCCGCGGCTGAGGAAATCGGTGCCGCGATCAGCGCCGATTGCATCGTCGTCACCAAATCGACAGTGCCGGTGGGCACGGGGGATGAAGTGGAGCGCATTGTGCGTGCGCGCACATCGCATCGGGTCGATGTGGTCTCCAATCCCGAATTTCTTCGCGAAGGTGCGGCCATCGACGACTTCAAACGGCCGGACCGGATCGTCGTCGGCACGGTTGAGGAGCATGCACGCCAGGTGATGCGCAACATCTATCGCCCGCTGTTTCTCAATGAGGCGCCTCTGGTCTTCACCTCGCGGCGCACGTCGGAACTGATCAAATATGCCGCCAATGCCTTTCTGGCGACCAAGATCACCTTCATTAACGAAATTGCGGATCTGTGCGAGACGGTGGGCGCGGATGTGCAGGATGTGTCGCGCGGGATCGGGCTTGATAAGCGTATCGGCGCGAAATTCCTGCATGCCGGCCCCGGCTATGGCGGCAGCTGCTTTCCCAAGGATACGCTGGCCCTGCTGAAGACGGCCGAAGATCATGAGACAGATCTGAAAATCGTGAGCGCGGTTGTGCAGGTGAACGACAGCCGCAAACGCGCCATGGGTCGCAAGATATTGAAGGCAATGGGCAGCAATCCCCGCGGCAAGAAAGTTGCCCTGCTTGGGCTCACTTTCAAGCCGAACACGGATGACATGCGCGATGCGCCCTCGCTCAGCATCGTCCAGTCGCTGCTCGATGCCGGGGTGTCGATCAGCGCCTATGACCCTGAAGGCATGGAGGCGGCAGCGCCGCTGATGCCCGCCGTGACGATGGCGGCGGACCCTTATGCCGCCGCCGCCGGGTGCGATGCTGTCGTCATCATTACCGAATGGGATGCGTTTCGCGCGCTCGATCTGGGCCGCCTCGCTGAAACCATGGCGGGCCGGACGCTTGTCGATCTGCGCAACATCTATCGCCGCCCCGATGTCGAGGCTGCGGGCCTTGCCTATCATGCGATTGGCAAAGCCGCCGCCTGATCAGGCGCTAGCCCGCTTTCGGCAGCTGGCAAAAGGCGCACAGCTTGTTGCCATCGGGATCGCGCAGATAGGCGCCGTAGGAATTGCCCGGCGCATCGGGGCGCGGCCCGGCTGGGCCAGCGCAGCTGCCACCATTGGCGAGGCCTGCCGCATGCCAGGCGTCCACCATCTCTTTCGAAGCAGCAGCAAAGCCGATGGTGCCGCCATTGGCGTAGGTTGCCGGTTCGCCATTTGCCGGTGTGCCGACACCAAAGGCGCCCTTGCCGAAGCCTCCGTAGAAGTGGCGAGGTGCGCCGTGCGGCGCCGCTGAGGGGGCAATGCCCAGTGCGGCAAATGTCGCATCGTAAAAGCGGCGGGCCGCCTCGGTGTCGCTGGCACCAACCATGATATGGGTAAACATGGGCATTTATCCTTTCTGCAGGTCGTCAATGTTGCGGGGCGTGACCCCCGGATCATTCGCCGAAAACGCGGGCAAAAATCGCATCGACCTGCCTCAGGTGAAAGGCGAGATCGAATTTTTCGGCAACCTCGTCTGCGCTCAGCGCGGCGCGCACATCGGCATCGGCAAGCAGCAGATCCAGCAGCGAGAGCTGGCCATCTGACTGCCAGACTTTCATCGCATTGCGCTGCACCAGCGCATAGGCATCCTCGCGGCTCACGCCCGCCTGCGTCAACGCCAGCAACACGCGCTGCGAATGCACGAGGCCACCCATGCGATCGAGATTTTTCTGCATGCGATCAGGGTAGACGAGCAGCTTGTCGATCACGCCCGTCAGCCGGGCCAACGCGAAATCCAGCGTGATCGTCGCATCGGGGCCGATATAGCGCTCCACCGACGAATGACTGATATCCCGCTCGTGCCACAGGGCGACATTTTCCATCGCCGGAATGGCGGCACTGCGCACCATGCGGGCCAGCCCGGTCAGATTTTCGGTGAGCACCGGGTTGCGCTTGTGCGGCATCGCGCTCGAACCCTTTTGCCCCGGCGAGAAATATTCCTCTGCCTCGAGCACCTCGGTGCGCTGCAAATGGCGGATTTCGGTCGCCAGCCGTTCGATCGACGAGGCAATCACGGCAAGGGTCGCAAAATACTGGGCATGGCGATCCCGCGGGATCACCTGCGTTGAAATGGGTTCGGGCGTCAGCCCCATGCGCGCCGCGACATGGGCCTCCACCGCAGGGTCGATATGCGCAAATGTGCCGACCGCACCGGAAATCGCACAGGTTGCTATGTCGGCGCGTGCCGCCTCCAGTCGCGCGCGGCCGCGTGCAAACTCAGCATAGGCCTGCGCCATTTTGAGGCCGAAGGTGGT
>CAZFYJ010000245.1:0-2950 GCA_964523215.1 uncultured Sphingomonadaceae bacterium
CCTTGGCAGCCGGACCCTGCTCCGCCTCATAGGCATCGCCCAGCGCGCGGATATAATCCATCGGGTGGAAATAGCTGATATATTGCAGCGCATCGGCCACGCTTTCGATGATATCGGTTTCGCTGATCAGGATGGTCATCCACAAATCCCCATTTGGTGCTGGTCGCCGCTTAATGCATCAGCCGCGCCGCGCACAAGCAGCTTTCCTTTCGCGGCAAATGCGGTTATGCGGCCCGCCGAGACGAATTTTTTGATGAAGAGACTGCATGGCGAAGGAAGAATTGCTGGAAATGCGCGGGCAGGTGGTGGAATTGCTGCCCAATGCCATGTTCCGTGTGCGGCTGGAAAATGATCACGAGATTTTGGGGCACACGGCGGGCAAAATGCGCAAGAACCGCATTCGCGTGCTGGTGGGCGATGATGTTCTGGTCGAGCTCACGCCTTATGATCTGACCAAAGGCCGCATCACCTATCGCTTCAAATAGCCCCGGCAAGGCACGGCCGCCATGGCGCTGATCCTTGCTTCATCCAGCCCGCGGCGGCGCGATCTCCTTGCCCGCATCGGCGTGGTGCCGGATCGGGTGATCAGCCCGGATATTGACGAACGCCCCGCCAAAGGGGAGCTGCCGCGCCTCTATGCGCTGCGCCTGGCGCGCGAAAAGGCCGCCGCCATCCCCCATGCTGCGGGAGACATCATCATTGCAGGTGACACCACCGTCGCGGTTGGCCGGCGCATCCTGCCGCAGGCTGCCGATGCGGATCAGAATGCCGCCTTTCTGCGCCTGCTTTCCGGCCGGCGCCATCATGTGTGGAGCGCGCTGTGCGTGGTGGACGCGGCCGGCGTCGCACGCACCCGCCTGTCAGACAGCATCGTGCGGTTCAAGCCGCTGAGCGATGCCGAAATCGCGGATTATGTTGCCAGTGGCGAAGGGCTTGGAAAGGCCGGCGGATATGCCATTCAGGGCCGGGCCGAGGCGCTGGTTGCCTGGATGTCCGGCAGCCATAGCGGTGTCATGGGGCTGCCGCTGTTCGAGGCGCGGGCGCTGCTGCGCGCATCCGGGCTGCCTGTGCCATGAACGCAGCCGCTGCATGCCCCGCATGCGGGCGGCCGCGTGTGCACGCCTTCCGCCCCTTTTGCAGCAAGGGCTGCCGCGATCGTGATCTGATTGGCTGGTTTGACGAGGCTTATGTGCTGCCCGGGCGGCCGCCTGCCGAAGAGGGAGAGGATCGCGATGCCAGCCATGCCGGATGGGATGATCGCGATTGATCCGGGCGTGCGGCGCACACGCAAATTTGGGGTGGATAATTTAGGCTGGACAGGGCCATGCCCGCTTGCCTATAGGCGCGGCTCTTGATCGCTGGCGGATGCGCCATGCGCGATTGGCCCAGGTAGCTCAGTCGGTAGAGCAGCGGACTGAAAATCCGCGTGTCGGCGGTTCGATCCCGTCCCTGGGCACCATTTTCGCTTTGCTCAAACCGTGCCCATGTTCTTGCTGGTTCGGACTTCGTCCGATCGGGGTCGTCATTTTCTTTCGTGCGTCCCCGCGTTCCCCGGCATCAATGTCCCATCTTGCTGTGATCGATCGCGCCTGCCGGTGCTGCCGCAGGCTTTGCCCCGCGCCTGTCGAGCCATGCCTGCATTTGCCGGATTTCGGCCTCTTGCGCCGCGATCACCTTTTCCGCCAGCGCACGGACCTCGGGATCCTTGCCATGTTTCAGCACCACCCGCGCCATATCAACTGCGCCCTGATGGTGCGGAATCATGCCGGCCATGAAGGCGACATCCGGATCGGCATCAATCGCGCTGCCCATCCCTGCGTGCATCCGCTCATTGGCCGCCGCATAGGCCTTTTGCGCGTCAGTCAGGCCGGTGCTGTCGGCAGCGGTGCCGACACTGCTCCGCTTTGTCTCGCCTGCCTGCTGCTGGCAGGCACTCAGCAGCAGCACCGGCAGCACCGCACGCATGATGATCAATGTACGCATGTCCTTGTCTCCTCTTAGCGCAAAT
Source organism: uncultured Sphingomonadaceae bacterium (assembly GCA_964523215.1). Lineage (GTDB taxonomy): Bacteria > Pseudomonadota > Alphaproteobacteria > Sphingomonadales > Sphingomonadaceae > CAZFYJ01. The sequence goes on from CAZFYJ010000245.1 coordinate 2,009, forward strand.
CGGGCGGCGTTGCCTCTTCCACCAGCATCGCAATCGCGGCATCGAGCGGCATCACCCGCTGCCCCTCCTGGCCGAGCGTGCGGATGGCGACCGTGCCTTCTGCCGCCTCGCGCCCGCCCACGACCAGCAGATGCGGCACCTTGGCGAGGCTGTGTTCGCGCACCTTATAATTGATCTTCTCGTTCCTCAGGTCGCTTTCGACGCGGATGCCGGCGGCAGCGAGCTTTTCGGTGACCTGAACGGCATAGCTGTCGGCGTCGGACACGATCGTTGCAACCACCGCTTGCACCGGCGCCAGCCAGGCAGGGAAGCGCCCGGCATAATGTTCGATCAATATGCCGATGAAACGTTCATAGCTGCCAAAGATTGCGCGGTGGAGCATCACCGGGCGATGCTTGCCGCCATCTTCGCCAACATAGCTGGCATCGAGCCGCTCAGGCAGAACGCGGTCTGACTGGATCGTGCCGACCTGCCAGGTGCGGCCGATCGCGTCGGTCAGGTGCCATTCGAGCTTGGGCGCATAAAAGGCGCCTTCGCCCGGCAGCTCTTCCCAGCCATAGTCTTCGCTGGCGAGGCCCGCCTTGACCACGGCATCGCGCAGTTCATTCTCGGCCTTGTCCCAATCGGCGTCACTGCCAAAGCGCTTTTCGGGGCGCAGTGCCAGCTTGATCGAATAGGTAAAGCCGAAATCCTTGTAGACGCGGTCTGCCAGCGCGCAGAAATCCTGCACCTCCTGCACGATCTGATCCTCGCGGCAGAAGATGTGCGCATCGTCCTGCGTGAACTGGCGCACGCGCATCAGGCCGTGCAGCGCGCCGTGCGGTTCGTTGCGGTGGCAGCAGCCATGCTCGAACAGGCGCAACGGCAGGTCGCGGTACGACTTTATCCCCTGACGGAAGATCAGGACATGCGCCGGGCAGTTCATCGGCTTCAGCGCCATCC
>CAZFYJ010000246.1:0-2941 GCA_964523215.1 uncultured Sphingomonadaceae bacterium
TGCGCGATGCGGGCAAATTTTTCCCGCGGTGAACCGGAACGGGCATTTGCGATTTCCTGTGCATCGATGGCCAGCCAGTCCCGAAAGGTGACGGGCGCGATCCCGCGTTCGGCCAGCAGCTGATCGAGCGCGGCGCGGCCCGGCTTGCCGCTGGCGGGCCTGTCGCGCAGATCGGCTGCGATATGTTCGGCGATCATCTGCCCGTCCGGCCGGTTGGTGCCGATGGTTCCGCTCGGCCCGCGCCGCGCCCAGCCGACACAATAAAGCCCCGGCAGGATGCGGCCTTCGGTGTTGGCAAAGCGCCCGCGTCCATGTTCATAGGGGACGCCAGCAATGGGGGGCGTCTGATAGCCGATGCAGCTGATCACCAGATCGGCATTGATGCGATATTGATCGCCGGTGCCGATGGAGCGCAGCGCTGCATCAAGCCGCGTGCGTTCCACCAGCATCCGTTCCGCGCGGCCTTCGCCCTCGATGGCGCGAGGCATGGCGAAAAAATCAAATTCGATCACCACGGGACGGGCAACGGGGTTTGCCGCAAAGCTGCGCAGGTGGGTCACGGCCTTGCGCATGCCTGGCTCCAGCAGGCCGTCATCCTGCGCCGGCGGGAAATCCGCGGGGTCAATCTCGGGATAAGCGCGTTCGAGATGCGCCAGCTCGCCCAGCTCCTTGGGTGTCATCGCAATCTGATGCGGCCCGCGCCGCCCCAGGATGGTGATGTGGCGCAGCTTGCTGGTGCGCAGTGCATCCAGCGCATGGCCGACGATATCGCTGCCGGCAAACTCGGCTTCGCTTTTGGCGAGGATCCGGGCGACATCCAGCGCGACATTGCCATTGCCGATGATCACGGCGTGGCTGCCATCCAGCGGGGGAGCGAGATCGGCGAAATCGGGGTGGCCATTATACCAGCCGACAAAGGCCGCGCTGCCGATGACGCCTGGCAAGCCCGCCCCCTCGATCTCCAGCGGGCGATCATCGGGCGCGCCCGTTGCCAGCACCACGGCATCATAAAGCGCCTGCAGCTCGGCAACGCTGATGTCGCGCCCCACCATGACATTGCCGACAAAGCGCACATTATCGCTCAGCGCCACATCCGAATAGCGTTTGGACACGGCCTTGATCGATTGATGATCGGGCGCGACGCCGCTGCGGATCAGGCCGAACGGAACAGGCAGCCGATCGATCACGTCGATCCGCACGCCGCCATCCGCATCCTGCGCATGGATTTTCTGCACGGCTTCGGCTGCATAATAGCCGGCTGGGCCTGATCCGATGATTGCGATATGCCGCATGCCAGCCTCCCCGCCTGCGATCATGTGTGGCTGGCAAGACTATCGTCGCAGGCGCGAGATGCAAGGCGCAAGCAGGCCCATGCCCGCCCCTTGCCCGCCGGACTCCGGTCATGTGCCGCGGTTGACTTCGCCTGCGGCCCCGCTTATGTGCGCCGCCTGCCTGGCGTGTGCCTGCTGCCCCGTCGTCTAACGGTAAGACACCGGACTCTGACTCCGTTTATCGAGGTTCGAATCCTCGCGGGGCATCCAGCCAATCGCCAGACCATGCATCCATTTGCCGCGTGCAAGCGTATATTGGCCAGCTTTTGTTCATCCCGGCTTCGTGAAAAAGGGCCCGCCATGCTGATCAGCCGCCGCAATCTCTGCGTTTCCCTCGTCGCAATCGGCGCTGCGGGCTGCTCGGCGGCCCCGGCCGATGCCAAAAGCTTCCCCTATCGCCTGAGCGATGCCGAATGGAAGAAGCGCCTCTCGCCTGCGGCCTATGACGTGTTGCGCCGCGAGGGCACCGAGCGTGCCTTTACAAGCCCGCTCAACGGCGAAAAGCGCCGGGGCCGCTTTCACTGCGCGGGGTGCGATCAGGCGCTGTTTTCTTCGTCACATAAATATGACAGCGGGACCGGCTGGCCCAGCTTCTGGCAGCCGCTGAGCCGAAGCGCGCTCGGCAGCAAGACCGATTACAAGCTTGGCTATGCGCGGCGCGAGGTGCATTGCAGCAACTGCGGTGGCCATCAGGGCCATGTGTTTGATGATGGGCCGCGGCCCACCGGCGAGCGCTGGTGCATCAATGGCGTTGCGCTGCGCTTCCGGCCCGGAGCAGTCGCATGAGCGTGCGCAGCTTCGTTCTGCCCTTTGGCCTGGGCTTCGGGCTGGTATCTGCGGCATATTATGCGCCTCACCCGGCGATGATGCCCATGCCGCTCTTTGTCGGCGCAGCACAGGCCAAATCGGTGAGCATCGCTGCCCCCAAGCGCGCCGCAGCCGAAAGCGGGACTGAGGCAGTCGCCGTGCTGGCCGGTGGCTGCTTCTGGGGCGTGGAGGGCGTGTTCGAGCAGGTCAAGGGCGTGCGCAGCGTCACCTCGGGCTATGCCGGCGGCAGCGCCAAGGATGCGACCTATGCAGCCGTTTCGGCGGAAAAGACGGGGCATGCAGAGGCCGTGCGCATCGTCTATGATCCGCGAGTGATCAGCTATGGCCAGCTGCTGCACATCTTTTTTTCCGTGGTGCACGATCCCACGCAGCTCAACCGGCAGGGGCCGGATGTTGGGAGCAGCTATCGCTCGGCCATTTTCCCGCAAACGCCCGAGCAGCGCGCCACCGCGACGGCCTACATCGCCCAGCTGGACAAGGCGCGCGCCTTTGGCCGCACCATCGTGACGCGCATCGAAAGCGGCACATTTTACCCGGCCGAGGCCTATCATCAGGATTTCATGCGCAAAAACCCGCGCCACGGCTATGTCGTGCGCTGGGATGTGCCCAAGGTTGCGGCCTTCAAAAAGGCGTTTCCCGCGCTCGCCAGGCCCTGATCAGCCAGTATAGCGGCCTGCTTCAGGCTGCCAGCCGGTAGGGCTGGATTTCGCCCGACAGATATTGCAGCCGCGCCTTGGCCCGGCTCAATTTGCCAGAGCTGGTGCGCGGCAGGGTGCGCGGCG
>CAZFYJ010000247.1:0-2933 GCA_964523215.1 uncultured Sphingomonadaceae bacterium
CGCCGGCATAGCGCATCTGCGCCGGAACGCCCCTGGTGATGACAAGATCGGTCGCCGGGGCCTTGCCCGTGTTGCGATAGCTCAGCGTGAAGCGCAGCACGTCTCCCGGCACGATCAGCGCCGGCGGCTCATAGCGGGTGACGCTCTGGCCGTTTGCATCGGTGGTGGTGCGCACGGCTTCGGTCACGATGTCGAGCACAACGGCGGGCTTGGCTGCCGACGGCTTTGCCGCCGCCGCTTGTCCCCCCGTCTGTGCCAGCGCCGGGGCGGCCAGCATCAGCCATGCTGCCGCGGCTGCACAAATGTCGTGATGCCTCATGTCCCGTGCCTTCCCCGTCTGCTCACCCGGCTGCTATAAGGGCAGGGGAGTCTCATGTGAATCCCCCAAATGCGCAACTGCGCTCAGTCGTGCGCTGTCAACGGGTCGGGTGCCAGCAGGCCAGGGCACAACCGCGTTTCAAGGCGCTGGCGCATGGCCTCGGGGATCGGGACCGGGCCTGCCGCCCCCGTCATCACCATCACGCAATCGCAGGTGGCGACACACTGCAGTGCGCCATCCGCACCGTGCTGGAAGCCGGCGGCCAGCAAGGTCCACGAGCTGGTGCCGATTCGCCCGACGCCGGTGTGGACGATCAGCGGTGCCGGGAAATGGGCCTCTGCCAGATAATTGACATCAACCCGTGCAATCAGCCAGCGCTCGTCCTTGCCGCGCGCCTCCAGTTCTCTCAGCATGTCGTGGTTGAAGCGCACCCGGCCTTGTTCAAACAGCGCGCTCATCGCGACATTGTTGATATGGCCGAGTGGGTCGAGATCCTGAAAGCGGGTCTCAACCTCGGCCGAAAAGGGATAAAAGCCAGGCGTGCGCCGCGCCGGTGCGCGCCCGTCCGGAGGATGGCCTGCCATCGGGGGGATCAGCGCGGCGCCATACGGATCGCGCCATCGAGGCGCACATCTTCACCATTGAAATAGCCGTTTTCGATCATCGCCAGCGCCAGATGGGCATATTCCGCCGGCTGCCCGAGCCGCTTTGGAAAGGGTACGGAGGCAGACAGCGCATCGCGCACCGGCTGCGGCGCGCCGGCGAGCAGCGGCGTATCGAAAATGCCGGGCAGGATGGTGTTGACGCGGATATGTTCGGAAGAAAGATCGCGCGCGATCGGCAAGGTCATGCCCACCACGCCGGCCTTGGATGCGCTGTAGGCCACCTGGCCGATCTGACCATCTTCTGCCGCCACGCTTGCTGTGTTGATGATCACGCCGCGATCGCCGGGCATCCCGTCATCATCCTGTGGATCAAGCGTCATCATGCCTGCGGCCGACATCGCAATGCAGCGAAAGGTGCCGACCAGATTGATCTGGATCAGCCAATCAAAGGCAGCGGCGGGATAATGCTTGATGCTGCCATCTTCCTTGGATCGGCTGGCGGTCTTCATCGCAGCGCCCGTGCCCGCGCAGTTCACCAGGATGCGCTCCTGCCCATGGGCGGCGCGCGCTGCGGCAAAGCCCGCCGCCACGCTTTCGTCGCTGGTCACGTTCACTTCGCAGAACAGGCCGCCAATTTCTTCGGCAAGCGCCTTGCCCTTGGCCTCCTGCAAATCGAAAATGGCGACCTTCACGCCCTTGGCCGCCAGCGCGCGCGCCGTTGCCGCCCCCAGGCCCGATGCGCCGCCCGTGACGACCGCTGCGATGGTTGAATCCAGCTTCATGCGAGAAATCCTTATGCCGAGTTGACGATTCAGAGACGTTCGATGATGGTGACGTTGGCGATGCCGCCGCCCTCGCACATGGTCTGCAGGCCATAGCGCTTGCCTTCGGCCTCCAGCGCGTTGAGCAGGGTCGCCATCAGCTTGGTGCCCGATGCGCCGAGCGGATGGCCAAGCGCGATCGCCCCGCCATGCACATTGAGCCGCGCCGGGTCTGCGCCGCTATGCTTCAGCCAGGCCAGCGGCACCGATGCAAAGGCTTCGTTCACTTCGTAAAGATCGATATCGTCGATCGAAAGGCCGGCCCGTGCCAGCGCCCGATCGGTTGCGAACAGCGGTTCTTCCAGCATGATGACCGGGTCGCCCGCGGTGACCGTCAAATTGTGGATGCGCGCGCGCGGCGTCAGCCCATGGGCTTTCACCGCGGCTTCAGAGGCAATCAGCACCGCCGATGCACCGTCGCAGATCTGGCTGGCATTGGCCGCGGTGATCGCTCCGCCTTCCTGCAGCAGCTTCACGCTGGCAATGCCCTCCAGCGTCGCATCGAAACGAATGCCCTCATCGGTGCTGTGCGCAACCGTGCTCCCATCGGGGCCGGCAATATCGAGCGCGACGATCTCCTTGGCAAAGCGGCCCGCGCTGGTCGCCGCGGCGGCCTTCTGATGGCTGGCAAGAGCAAATTCATCGAGCTGCTGCTTCGTCAGGCCATGCTTTTGCACCAGCATTTCTGCCCCGACAAATTGCGAAAACATGATTCCGGGATAGCGGGCTTCGAGGCGGGGCGACTTATAGGAGCCAAGTCCTTCCTTCATGTAGAGCATCACGGTGGAGCCCATCGGCACCCGTGTCATCGATTCGACGCCCGCTGCGATCACCAGATCCTGCGTGCCGGACATCACGGCCTGTGCCGCAAACTGCATGGCCTGCTGCGACGATCCGCACTGCCGGTCGATCGAAACGGCGGGCACGCTATCGGGCAGGTGGTTTGCCGCCAGCACGGCGTTGCGGCCCACATGCCCGCCCTGCTGGCCGCCCTGCATTACACAGCCCATCACGACATCATCAACCGCGCTGCCATCGATTCCGGTCCGGCTGACAAGCGCATCGAGGGTCGCTGCCGCCATGTCGACGGGGTGCCAGTCTGCAAGCTTGCCGCCGCGCTTGCCGCCTGCGGTGCGCACGGCATCGATGATATAGGCTGTTGCCATGGGGGAGTTCCTTTCTGCCTGG
>CAZFYJ010000248.1:0-2933 GCA_964523215.1 uncultured Sphingomonadaceae bacterium
CAGCATCGAGCAGATATGTGGCCTTGTCGTCATAGGTCATCGGCACGCTTTTGAACAGGAATGCAGCCCCTTCGGCCAGATCGACCAGCGTGCGTGCCCGCGGCTTAAGCACGGGAATAGCCGCCGCAATGCGCGCAATGGCATCATCCGGCAGCGGGGCGCCCGCTGCTTCCATGCGCGCGCCCACCTGCGCTGCAAGATGCATGTCATCGCCCTCGCGCAGATAATGCGCATTCAGATTTTCGAGCTTTTTCAGATCGAGCCGCGATGGGCTGCGGCCGACATCGGCAATGTCGAACCAGGAAATGGCCTCGTCCGTGCTGATGATTTCATCGTCGCCATGACCCCAGCCAAGCCGAACCAGATAGTTTCGCATCGCTTCCGGCAAGATGCCCATCTCGTCGCGATAGGCCTCCACTCCAAGCGCGCCATGGCGCTTTGACAATTTGGCACCATCCGCCCCGTGGATCAGCGGCACATGCGCATAGGCCGGGGTCGTCCATCCCCCGAGGGCCTGATCCAGTGCGGCAATCAGCGCCCGCTGGCGAAAGGCATTGTTCAAATGGTCGTCACCGCGGATCACGTGCGTAATGCCCATATCCTGATCATCGACCACCACAGACAGCATGTAGGTTGGCGTGCCGTCCGATCGCAACAGCACAAAATCATCCAGCTCCGCATTGTGGACAGTCACCGGCCCCTGAACAAGATCGTCAATCACCATATCGCCATCCCGCGGGGCCTTCAGCCGGACAACCGAACTGCGATCAGCCGGGTAATCGGCTGGATCAATGTCGCGCCATGGGCTTTCCACACGGAAAGGCAGCCGCTTTTCCTGTGCTTCGGCACGCATCGCCGCCAGTTCCTCGGCGGTCAGATAGCAGCGATAGGCGTGCCCCGCCTCCAGCAGAGCCTGTGCGCATTCGGCATGGCGTGCGGCACGCGCAAACTGGAACACAGCCTCGCCATCCCAATCCAGCCCCAGCCAGCGCATGCCGTCAAAAATCGCCTCGATCGCGTCTTCCGTGGAGCGCGCCCGATCCGTATCTTCGATACGCAGCAGAAACGTGCCGCCGTGATGGCGGGCAAACAGCCAGTTGAACAGGGCCGTGCGTGCGCCGCCAATGTGCAGATAGCCTGTTGGTGATGGGGCAAAGCGGGTGACGACACTCATGCAGGAGCCTTTGTCCAGATCATCGGGAAGGGATTGCGCACAGCGCGCCCATGGCTAGTCTGATGCGACCACCGCATGGAATCCGCCCCGCTCTTTAGGCCTGCGCTCATGGCCGCACAAGCCACTTGGCCGCGCACGGCTCTCGCTGCCATCGAAAGCTGGCTTGAGGAGGAGCGCGATCGCATCGGCCTGTGGCTTCCTGTCGCCTTTGCCGCGGGGATTGCGTGCTGGATGCTGCTGCCCGATGAGCGCGCTTATGTCGGGGCGTTGATTGCCTGTGCGGGGCTTGCCGGCATTGGCAGTGTCATCGGCCTGCGCACCCGGCTGGGGCGGATGCTGGCAATCGGCGCAGTTGCAGCCGCGGCAGGGCTGGGGCTGATCTGGTGGAAAAGTCTGAGCGTGGCCGCGCCCGTGCTCGAACGGCCAGTGATCACCCGCTTTTCCGGGACCATCGAGCAGACCGAATGGCGCGTGGCGCAACAGCAGACGCGGCTCATGATCGCGGTCGATCCCGGGCAGGGCCTGCCGCCGCGCGTGCGCGTGAGCGTGCGAGACAATCTTGCCACACCGTCTTCGGTGCAATGGCAAAAAGGCCAGAAACTGGGCATCAGGGCGCGGCTGATGCCGCCACCCGCGGCCGCGCTGCCCGGCGGTTATGATTTTGCCATGCGGGCCTGGTTTGATGGCATTGGCGCTGTAGGCACCGCGCTCGAAAGCCCTCGGGTGGAGGGGGTCGTGTCTGACAGCGCGCCGCTGCTGCGCGATCGGCTTGCTGCGCATATCCGCGATCAGCTTGCTGCCTCGGAAGCCGGTATTGCCGTGGCGCTGGCAACGGGTGACCAGGGCGGCATCGCGGCCGAAGACGCAGAAGCGATGCAAAATAGCGGGCTTGCGCACCTGCTCTCGGTCAGCGGGCTGCATGTCACGGCGGTGGTGGGGGCAACGATGCTGCTTGTGCTCAGGCTGCTCGCACTCAGCCCCTATCTTGCGGTGCGCCTGCCGCTTGTGCTGGTAGCCGCTGCTGCCGGTGCGCTGGCCGCCATCGGCTATACTTGGCTGACCGGCGCACAGGTGCCCACCGTGCGATCCTGCATTGCCGCGCTTCTGGTGCTGCTTGCGCTCTCGCTCGGGCGTGAGGCAATCACCATGCGCCTGCTGGCGACGGGCGCGCTCATCGTCCTTGTCGTTCAACCACAAGCCTTGTTCGGGCCCAGCTTTCAGCTCAGCTTTGCGGCCATTGCAGCGATCATGGCGGTGCGCGAACACCCCGTGCTCAAGCGCTTCACGATGCGCCGTGATGAAGGCTGGATTCGGCGCACGGGCAGGAGCATGGCAGCGCTGCTGCTCACCGGCTTGGCCGTGGAACTGGCGCTGATGCCCATTGCCATGTTTCATTTCCACAAGGCAGGTGTCTATGGCGCGCTGGCCAACATGGTGGCCATTCCGCTCACCACCTTTGTCATCATGCCGCTTGAGGCGCTGGCGCTGCTGCTTGATCTGGCAGGGCTGGGCGCTCCGCTCTGGTGGCTGTGCGAACAGGCGCTGGCCTTGCTGCTGTGGCTTGCGCATGTGGTTGCGGCCACGCCGGGGGCGGTCACGCTGGTGCCGGGCATGCAGGGGCCGGCCTTTGGCCTGATCATCGCCGGCGGGCTGTGGCTGCTGCTGTGGCAGCAATGGCCGCGCCTGCTGGGCCTGTTGCCGGTGCTGGCAGGGCTCGTGCTGGTGTTGACGTCTGGCCCGCCTGACTTGCTGATTACGA
>CAZFYJ010000249.1:0-2917 GCA_964523215.1 uncultured Sphingomonadaceae bacterium
TGCGCTGCAACTGCATCACGCCATAAAGAAGAGCCTCGGCGGTCGGCGGACAACCAGGGACGTAAATGTCGACGGGGACGATCCGGTCGCAGCCACGCACGACGCTATAGCTATAGTGATAATAGCCGCCGCCATTGGCGCAGCTGCCCATGCTGATCACATATTTGGGCTCGGACATCTGATCATAGACGCGGCGCAAGGCCGGGGCCATCTTGTTGCAGAGCGTGCCTGCAACGATCATCACGTCGGACTGGCGCGGCGAGGCGCGCGGGGCAACGCCAAAGCGCTCCATGTCATAGCGCGGCATGTTCACATGGATCATTTCCACCGCGCAACAGGCGAGGCCGAAGGTCATCCACCACAGGCTGCCGGTGCGCGCCCAGTTGAACAAGTCCTCGGTCGAGGTCACGAGAAAGCCCTTGTCCTGCACTTCGCCGGTCAGATCGTTGAAAAAGGCAGCATCGGGCGCAGTGCCATCGGCCATGCCCGGTGGCAGCTGCGCATTGGGCGGCAGGATGATCGAACTGCTATTGCTCATCGCTACTTTCCTATCCCTATTCCCAATCGAGCGCGCCGACTTTCCAGGCATAGGCGAGGCCAATGCCCAGCTCGGCGAGAAACACCATCATCGTCGCCCAGCCAGTCCAGCCGATATCCGGCAGGCTGACGGCCCAGGGAAACAGGAAGGCCGCTTCCAGATCGAAAATGATGAACAGGATGGCCACCAGATAGAAGCGCACGTCAAACTGGCTGCGACTGTCTTCAAAGGCAGGAAAGCCGCACTCATATTCAGCCAGCTTGTCCGGATCCGGCTTGTGCGCGCCGGTCAGCCGGGCAATCCCCATGGGCGCAAAAACGAACACCGCGGATAGCCCCAATGCCACAAACAGAAACAGCAATATGGGCGCATATTCCATCAAATTGGCGCTTGGCACGGATTTCTTCCCTCATGCATCCCGCCCCCGCTGAGTCCAAGGCAGAACGTCACCTAGCCTCTAGGCTCGACTGCGGCTCAGGGCAAGGCTGTTGGGCTGCATTTTTCGCACCAAATTGCGGGATTATCGATCGCTGTCATCGCGCCGCGGGGTTGGCGCACAGGCAAAGGCCCTGCCCTTCCTTCACGCGTTGCGCAGCGCACCCGCCAGCAGCTTTTGCACACGCGAGTGGATTGCGCCATTGGCGGCCAGATATTCGCGCCGCTCAAAGCTGCGCTCTCCGCCGCGAAAATCGGTCACAAAGCCGCCAGCCTCGCGCACCAGCAGCATGCCGGCGGCCACATCCCATGGCGCAAGTTCGCTCTCCCAAAATGCATCATAACGGCCAGCCGCAACCCAGGCGAGATCCAGGCTTGCCGCGCCGAAACGCCGAATTCCCGCGACATCCGGCGCGATGCTGCCGAAAATGCGGCTCCATTGCGCCAGATCGCCATGGCCATGATAGGGAATGCCGGTGGCAATCAGGCAATCCGCCAGATCCTTTCGGGCAGAAACGCGCAGCCGCCGGTCATGCAGCCAGGCGCCCTTCCCTTTTTCCGCCCAATAGCTTTCGTCCGTGACCGGCTGATAGACCAGCCCGGCAATGATCTCGCCCCAGCTGCCATCGGCCTTGGGCTCTTGCGCCGCGATCGAAATGGCAAAATGCGGCAAACCGTGGAGGAAGTTGCTGGTGCCGTCGAGCGGATCGATGATCCAGCGGGGCTTGCCCGGCTCGCCTTCGATGCTGCCGCCCTCTTCGAGCAGAAAGCCCCATCCCGGCCGCGCTTCGGACAGCATGGCATGAAGCGTATCTTCCGCCACGCGATCGGCCTTGCTCACAAAATCGGCGGGGCCCTTGCGGCTGACCTGCAGATGCTCCACCTCGCCAAAGTCGCGGCGCAGCTTGCCGCCCGCCTTGCGGGCCGCACGCTCCATGACGGTGATGAGGCCGGACGTGACAGTCATGCAACCAGGCTTCAATCCGCCCGCTTCACATATTCACGGGCATAGACATCGACCACGATGCGGGTGCCGGCAGTGATATGTGGCGGCACCATGACGCGCACGCCATTATCGAGCACCGCGGGCTTGTAGCTGGAAGAGGCAGTCTGCCCTTTCACTACGGCATCAGCCTCCACGATTTCCGCCTCGATGGTATCGGGCAGCTGCACCGAAATCGGCTTTTCATCATAGAGTTCGAGCACGACATCCATGCCATCCTGCAAAAAGGCCGCGGCATCGCCCAGCATGTCTGCAGGCAGGCTGATCTGGTCGTAATTGTCCTTGTCCATGAACACCAGATCGTCGCCATCGGCGAACAGAAACTGGAAATCCTTGGTATCGAGGCGCACCTTTTCTACTGTTTCGGAAGAACGGAAGCGGTTCTGCGTCTTGCGCCCGTCGATCAGGTTTTTCATTTCCACCTGCATATAGGCACCGCCCTTGCCCGGCTGGGTGTGCTGGATTTTGACCGCGCGCCACAGCCCGCCTTCCCACTCCAAAATGTTGCCGGGACGGATATCAACACCGCTGATTTTCATGCCACTTCACCTGATTGCACGCAGGATGCGCCATGCGCACCCGATTGAAAGAACGGCTGCGCCCTAGCCGAGGTAACGCGCATCTGCAAGCAGCGCCGCGAATTGCGAAACGGCCGCTGCCGGCCCTTGAGGATGCTGCCACACGCCACTGGAGACGGCGACAAAATCTGCCCCGGCCTCAATCAGCGGACGCGCATTGCCCACCGTGATGCCGCCGATCGCGACGCAAGGCAGTTCGATCATGCGTTGCCACCAGCGCAGGATTTCGGGATCGGCAACATGCTGCACCGCCTTGGTCGTGGTCGGGAAAAAGGCCCCAAACGCGACATAATCCGCACCCGCCTCGCCAGCGTCCAGCGCCAGATCCCGGCTGTTGTGGCAGCTGATGCCGATTTGCGCACC
>CAZFYJ010000250.1:0-2875 GCA_964523215.1 uncultured Sphingomonadaceae bacterium
GGCACTGCGCCTGCAAGCGCTGCATCTGTAGCCACATCCAGCAGCCGGTCGATCACGGCCGCGGGCACAATCGGGCGAGCCGCATCATGAACGAGGATCCAGGATGCATCGCTGTCTGCTGCCAGCGCGGCAAGGCCATTTTGCACCGATTGCTGCCGCGTCGCACCGCCCAGTGCAACCATGTCTCGCAGCTTTGGATAGGTTGCAGCCAGCGCGGGCGCATCTTCGGCGTGCGGCAGCACCAGCTGGATCGCGCTGATGCGCGGGTGCGCTGAAAACGCATCGAGGCAGCGTTGGACCGCCGATCGCCCTGCAATCGGGACAAACTGCTTGGGCGTGGTGCCGCCTGCGCGCATGCCCTGGCCACCAGCGAGCAGCAGCACGATGCAGGTCTGTGCGGCAACTGGCGTGGGTGACGAATCCGGCATGGCGATTTCGCTTAACGCGCCTTTGGCTTGCATGCCAGTGGCAAGCAGGTTAAGCGCACACCTGCCTAAAAATGAGGCACATCACAGGCAGACTTTTTGCATGACGACGCTCTCCCCGATCCAGATTGGCCCGATCACGGTGGCAAGCCCGGTCATCCTGGCACCCATGACTGGCGTCACCGATCTGCCGTTCCGCCGCATTGTCCGCCAATATGGCTCCGGCCTCAACGTCACCGAAATGATCGCGAGCCAGGCCATGATCCGCGAAACCCGACAATCCCTGCAAAAGGCGGCATGGCATGCAGAAGAAGAGCCCATTTCGATGCAGCTGGCCGGCTGCACCCCGCACGAAATGGCCGAGGCGGCCAAGCTTAACGAGGATCGCGGGGCGGCCATCATCGATATCAACATGGGCTGCCCGGTCAAAAAAGTCGTCAATGGCGACGCGGGTTCGGCATTGATGCGCGATCTGCCGCTGGCATCCCGGCTGATCGAGGCGACGGTGAAGGCGGTGCGCGTGCCGGTGACGGTCAAGATGCGGATGGGTTGGGATCATGACAGCCTGAATGCGCCGGAACTGGCGCGGATCGCCGAGGATTTGGGCGCGCAGATGATCACGGTGCACGGCCGGACACGGTGCCAGATGTATAAGGGATCAGCCGATTGGGCCTTTGTGCGGCGCGTGAAGCAGGCTGTTTCGCTTCCTGTGATCGTCAATGGCGACATTTGCAGCATCGCCGATGCCGAGGCGGCACTGGCGCAGAGCGGCGCGGATGGCGTGATGATCGGGCGGGGGGCCTATGGCCGCCCCTGGCTGCTGGGCCAGATCATGCACTGGTTCGCAGGCGGGGCAGAGTTGCCAGACCCGCCGATTGCCGAACAATATGCGCTGATCATCGCGCATTATCACGCCATGCTCGATCATTACGGCGCGACCGTGGGCGTCAACATGGCGCGCAAGCATATCGGCTGGTACACCAAGGGTCTCGCGGGATCCGCCGATTTTCGCAACAGCGTCAACCAGGAAGCTGATCATCATCGCGTGCTTGCAATGTTGCGCGAATTCTATGCGCCGTTGATCGATGCGGCGGAGCAGCCCGGGGCTGCCGAACGCATGGCCAAGGCTGCCTGATGGAGGCTGCCACAAAAGAACGGGCAGGCACCCGCGCGCACTATGGGGGCGACTGGCTGTCTCTTCACCCGGTTGCAAGTTTCGTGATCAATGGCAGCGGGCAGATATTGGCCGTGAGCCAGACCGCGGAGAGCCTGTGCAATCTTCCGCACGCAGCAATGGAAGGCCGCCCCATTGCCGATGTTGTGCGGCTGGCAGAACCGGGCCTGTGGCGCAAGCTGAACGATCCGGCCAAGAGCATTGCCGCTTATGCCGTTGCGCTATCGCCGGGGCGGGCCGCAACCACCGCCGCAGACATCATGATATCGGATGCGCTCAACAGCGCCGGGAACGCGGGCAACGAAAGTGCGGGGGTGCGCATCGTCGCCATCCACCCTCGTTCGCCAATGACCGAGCCGATCATCGCCGGCCGATCGGTCGCGGCAAAGCCGGCTGCGGCCGCATCTGCCATGCTGGCGCACGAAATCAAAAATCCCCTGTCCGGCATCAAGGGGGCGGCCCAGCTGCTGCGGCGCAACGCCGGCAAGCAGGATCAGGGCCTGACCGCGCTGATCTGTGAGGAAGTGGACCGGATCGCCGCGCTGATTGATCGCATGCAGGATCTCTCGCGTGCCAGCGGCCTGAAAAGGCGGGCGCAGAATATCTATCCCGCCCTGTTCCAGGCGCGTGACATTGCCCGAGCCGGCTTTGCTGCCGATATCAGGATCGAGGAGGATTATGATCCGTCGCTGCCCGATGTGCTGATCGATCATGATGCCATTGTGCAAATCCTCCTCAATCTCATCAAAAATGCAGCAGAGGCGCTGGCCGGCACATCCGATCCGATGATCCGCATTTCCACGGCCTATCGCCATGGCTTGTCCTATTCCGCAGTGGAAGGCGCCCAGCCGGTGCCGCTGCCGATCGAGCTGCGCGTATCCGATAATGGTCCGGGCGTGCCGCCACAGCTGCTCGATGCGATTTTCAGCCCCTTTGTGTCCGGGCGCAATGAAGGGCAGGGGCTTGGGCTTGCGCTGGTCGAAAAGCTGGTGCGCGATCACGGCGGGCTGATCCGGCACCGGCGCGGGGGGCGCACGTTGCTCACCCACTTCGAAATTCACTTGCCAGTTGCGGCGCGCAGCTGATGACAAGCCGGTCCAGCGCGAAGCCAAGCAGGCGCGGCCAGGTGCTGCTGGTCGAGGATGATCATGCGATCGCACATGTCATCAGCACGGCCTTGCGCGATGAGGGGCTGGATATTCGCGTGGTTGAAACCATTGCGGCGCGTGATGCCTGGTTGGCCGCGCATCAGCCGGATGTGCTAATCAGCGATGTG
>CAZFYJ010000251.1:0-2864 GCA_964523215.1 uncultured Sphingomonadaceae bacterium
TCGTCAACGGCTTTGCCAAGGAAGTGCTGCAGCAACTGCCGATGGAATTTGCGGTGGAGGCGCAGAAGCTGCTGGGGATTTCGCTTGAGGGGAGTGTGGGGTGAGCAAGAAACAAATTGGTTTATTTGCTGCGCTTTTTTGTGTTCTTCTTGGCGGGTGTGCTGAACGGAATTCAAACGAGCTAAAAACAGCAAAAGCTTTTCAAATCGCCGCTGAAAAATGCCTTATTTCAGTTCGTGATCGAAATGAGCAGTTTGAGGCATCCTCAGATTGCCGCCTCGCCGAAAACAAGCTTGATATGTTCATTTCTACAAGAGACCTCACCAAAGAATCATCAGTCGAGGTCCAGCTTCCAATTGAGTCTGGATACAGAATGGTGTGGGCAGCACGGGCGAAGTCCATTGCAAATGACCCTTCTCTTAAGCTCTGGGAAAAGTAATGGCCCAAATCAATAACCTCCACGCCACGGTCGCTGACAAGCCGATCCTCAAGGGCCTTTCGCTCGCCTTGGCCGCCCTCCTCCTCGCCGGGTGCGGCGATTTTGCCGACACGAAGGATGCCGCCCGTGATGTGGCTGGGAGCATCAAGAATGACGCGCTTGCCAAGATCAACACCGATCAACTGGCCGCAAATCTGCCGCCAGAGGCGCGGGCGGTGGTGACGTCGTACAAGGCGGATCTGAAAGCCGCCGCGTCTGCGCATATCGCCCAATTCGGCCAGCTGCCGGCAAACCTTGCCGATCTCGCCTCGGTTGCGGGTGCGCGGGAGGTGGCGGTCAACATGCTGGCCGATGGGCTTGGCGAGCAGATCCCCTTTGCCAGCCGCGAAACGCTTGAAAAGGCGGCGAATGGCTTGATCACGACGGCTGAAACGCAGGTGCTTGCGCAGATGAAAGTTCACAATGCTCCAAATAACTGATCTCCACGCCACGGTTGCGGACAAGCCGATCCTCAAGGGCCTCACCCTCTCGCTGAACGCGGGCGAAATCCATGCGATCATGGGGCCGAACGGGGCGGGCAAATCGACACTGTCTTATGTGCTCGGCGGTCGGCCCGGTTATGATGTGACCGGAGGATCGGTGACCCTCAACGGCCAGGACCTCCTGTCGCTCGACCCGCATGAACGCGCGGCCGCCGGGCTGTTCCTCGGCTTTCAATATCCGGTCGAGATTCCCGGCGTGTCGAACGTCCAGTTCCTGCGCGAGGCCTTGAACGCGCAGCGCAAGGCGCGCGGCGAGGCTCCGCTGTCCGGCGGCGAATTTCTGAAGCTGGCGCGCGCGCAGGCGGACGCAATGGGCATGGACATGGAGATGCTCAAGCGTCCGGTGAATGTCGGCTTTTCGGGCGGCGAGAAGAAGCGCAACGAGATGGTGCAGATGGGCATCCTCGATCCTGCGCTGGCGATCCTCGACGAGACTGACAGCGGCCTCGATATCGACGCATTGCGTGTCGTTGGCGATGGCATCAACCGGATCATGCGGCGCCCCGATAAGGCGGTGCTGCTGATCACCCATTACCAGCGCCTGCTTGATTATGTGCAGCCCGATTTCGTCCACGTCCTCGCCGACGGCCGCATCACGCGCAGCGGCGGCCCGGAACTCGCGCTCGAGCTTGAGCGTGAGGGATATAGGGAGCTTGCGGCGTGATTTTGGACAAATCGAGCGCCCTTGATCAGCTACATGCAGATTTCGTCTCGGGCAGCACGACATCGATGCCGATTGCCGGAACGCTCTATTGGGCGATTGTCGCGGCTGTTTCGCTTTTCTGGCACCCCGAAAATGTGGCGCTGTTGGTGCTGATTGGCAGTGGCATGATCCTGCCTGCCGGAATGTTGATCGACAAGCTGCGCGGCCAAAACAAGATGCGGCCCGCAAATAATGCCAATCCACTGCACATGATGTTTCTTAAGGGCACTGCGGTCGTTGTTCTGCTTTGGCCATTGGTGATCATCGCATGGAAAGCCGCGGCAGACCCCAATCTGGTTGTGTTGGGCGGCGCTGTGTTGATGGGTCTGGTCTGGATTCCTTACGGGGCCGCAGCCGACGATCCCGTTGGTTTGCAGCATGCCGTTGGCCGGGCAGTGGTCAGCTATGCCGCCTATCTGCTCGCGCCTGATCCGTTTAAGGCAACCGCGATCAGCGTCGTCGTCATCGCATGCTATCTCTTTACAATATTCCGGATGAAGCGGGGTAGCGCCGGATGAACTTGCTCACGATCCCCACCCGCCGTGAAGAGGCATTTCGCTATTCGGATATCGATGCGCTCGCCCGCGTCTGGCCGGTTGCGGCGGAGCGGGTTGTTGTGCCTGCCGGCGAGACGCTGGAGCGCGAGATCATCAACATTGCGGATGCAGAGGATGTGGTTGTCTGCAACGTTGAAATCATCCTCGAGGCGAAGGCCAAATGTGCGTTGCGCGTGCTCAATGCTGGCGGGCGACTAGGGCGGATATCGCTGGATGTTACCTGCCATGCGGGATCAGACTTTCACATGGGCGCAGTGCAGCTCGGCACCGGCAAGCAGACGGTGGAGATTGTCTCGACCGTGCGCCATGTCGAGCCCGATGCCACTAGCCAGCAAGTTGTGCGCACAATCCTCTCGGGCGGGGCCACGGGAACCTATCTCGGAAAGGTAGAGGTCGCGCGCGGGGCCGATGGCACCGATAGCGAGCAGGATGCGAAGGCGATGCTGCTCGACCGGCTCTCCACCGCCAATGCCGTGCCGCAGCTGGAGATTTACGCCGATGATGTGAAATGCGCCCATGGCTGTGCGATTGGGGAGCTGGACGCAATGGGGCTTTTCTACCTCCAGTCCCGCGGCCTGTCGCCTGCCGAGGCGAAGCAGCTGATGCTGCAAGCCTTTGTTGGC
>CAZFYJ010000252.1:0-2847 GCA_964523215.1 uncultured Sphingomonadaceae bacterium
GCGTGGCAGGCCGCGCCATTAGCAAAGCGGCAAGCCCATAGCAACAAGGGAATCTTGCTATCAGCCTGCAGAGAGCAACGTTGTCAGCGCTGCTTGGCCCAGGCGATTTCGGCGGAGCTTGCCGAGCGGGGGACATCGAGCATGGCCTGGCGGAAATCGGCGGACTGGCCGGGCTCAAGCCGTTCGACCGGCGGGTTGATGATCCAGTTGAACACCACCCGGTCCTGCGCATCGCGCAACACCACCAGCATCGGCGGCACGTCCTGCGCGCGCTGGCTGAGATTGCGGATTGTGCCCGATGCGCTGAAATATTCGGTGCCGTTGGGCAGGGTGCGCCGTTCCTGCTTCTTGGGCGGGAAATCAATCACCAGATCGGGTTCGACCTCGGCAAAGGGCAGGCTGTAATCGGCGATGAATCCGGGCAGGCCGAGGGTCTGGATAGCCACCGCCGCGCCCGATGCCATCAGCGCAAAGGCGACTGCACCGATCATCCACAGCTTGGCCGGATTACGGCGCGGGCGGAACGGCGGTTCATGGCTAAAGCTGCTGGGTCGATCAGTGAGTGAGTCATCGGAATAGCTTGCCACGATCGGGCGGCTGACCGGCGGTACAGGGCGTGGCAGGGGCGGCAGATTGGGTTCGGGTTCGGGCTCGGGCTCGGGCTTGCCTTCAGGCTGGGCTGATCCAGGTGCTGCCGTGGGTGGCTCGGGTTCCGGGGCAGGCGGCTGAGGTCCCGCAGCCGCCGGTGCGGTGGCTGCAGCAGGTCCAGCGCTCTGGGCAGCCTCGGGAGCCGGCTCAGGCGCAGATGCAACGGGTTCGGGTGCGAGGGCAGGTGCCGGGACATCCGGGCCATGCTGGAACCAGCTATGCCCGCACTTGGCGCAACGGACCGAGCGGCCATCAATACCGATGGCGCTGTCAGGAACCGCATAGCGGGTGTTGCACGCGGGGCACGCAATAATCATGGCGTTTCTAACCATGATGGGCGAATCGCCGCAAGGGGCTTGCAGCGCCTGCCAACGCGGTGCCCCCATGTTTTCCACTGCTGATTCTACACGAGGGCGTTTTTTCAACGGCTTGACGTCTGGCCTGCAGGAATCGGCAGAAGGGTTGACGGAATGATGCGCATTCCCATTGCCTGTTTGGGCCACGCCGCGCTATCGCCGCTGCATGAACGCCCCGCAGATGGCCGCTTCGGTCGATAGCATCGTCCAGTTTGAGAATGTGGGGCTGCGCTATGGCACCGGGCCAGAAGCGCTGTCTGACCTGTCATTCACACTGTTTTCGGGCCAGTTCTATTTCCTTACCGGCCCATCGGGTGCAGGCAAATCCTCGCTGCTCAAGCTGCTCTATCTGGCGCAGCGCCCAAGTCGCGGGATGATCCGCCTGTTCGGCAGCGATCTGATGACACTGGCGCGCGACCGTCTCCCGGGCTTTCGCCGCCGCATCGGCGTGGTGTTCCAGGATTTCCGGCTGGTTGACCACCTTTCGGCGTTTGACAATATCGCACTGCCGCTGCGCATTGCCGGAATGCGGGACCAGGATATCGCAACGCCCGTTCGCGAGATTCTCGACTGGGTGGGCCTTAGCGCGCGCGGTGATGCCCTGCCTGCAACGCTTTCGGGCGGCGAGCAGCAGCGGGTGGCGATCGCGCGCGCGGTCATCACCCGGCCCGACATCCTCGTCGCGGACGAGCCCACCGGCAATGTCGATCCCGATATGGCGGTCAAGCTGCTGCGGCTGTTCGAGGCGCTGAATCGCATGGGCACGACGATCATCGTCGCGACGCACGACGTGCACCTGATGACCCGGATCAAGCGCGCGCAGATGATGCGGCTGGAGGCAGGCAGGCTCTCCGACCCCACAGGCGCGCTACGCTATCCGCCCCGCCCATCGGACATGACGGGATGGGCCGATGGAAACGGGCAGACAGGCGAACGGCGCTGATGCTTGGCACGCTTTTTCCCTCCGGCCATGATCGCCGGTTGATCCCGCAGGCGCGGCTGACCGGGCCGATGCCCTGGGTGATTGCCGTCATGCTGTTCCTGACGCTGCTTGCGACCGCTGCAGCTCTGGCGCTGGGCAGCGCTGCGCGGCAGATCAACGCTGATCTCGCCGGACGCGCGACGGTGCAGATCGTCAATGCCGATAGCGATGCACGGCAGAAACAGGCCCTGGCCGCAGAAGCCGTGCTGCGCTCTGACCGCGCAGTCGCTGCCGTCACCCAGATCAGCGAGGCAGAGGTCCGTGCGCTGCTGACGCCATGGCTGGGCAGCGGCGCGACCAGCAAGGATATCCCCCTGCCCGCGCTGATTGACGTCAATTTTCGCCAGCAAGCCGATACCGCCACGCTCGCCCGGCTGCGCAAGGCTATCACGCGGGCGGCGCCCGATGCTCGAATCGATGCGCATGGTCAGTGGCTGAAACCGGTGTTCGATCTCATCGCGATGCTACGCTGGCTCGCGATGGCCCTGGTTGCACTGCTCATGCTCACCACCATGGCCTCGGTAGCATTGTCGGCCCGCAGCAGCTTTGCAGCGCATGCCGACACCATTGACATCATGCACCTGCTGGGCGGCACCCACCAGCAGATTGCCCGGCTGTTCCAGCGGAGAGTCGCGCTTGACGCCGCGATGGGTGCGCTGATCGGCTGCCTGCTCGCGGTGCCTGTGCTGTGGATGCTGGGGCGCGCAGCTGCCCGGCTCGATTCAGGTCTGATATCAGCGGGAAGCTTCGGCCCGCTGGACTGGCTGCTGCTTGCATGTGTGCCGATAGCAGGTATTGCGCTGGCTGTGTTCACCGCGCGGGTGACGGTGCTCGGCGCGCTCAGGAAGAAGCTGTGATCAT
>CAZFYJ010000253.1:0-2823 GCA_964523215.1 uncultured Sphingomonadaceae bacterium
AGCCGCTTGTCCCGGTTGCCCTCGAATATTGGATTCTGGGCGCGCGTGGCAAGAAGACGGACGGAATCGGCCAGGTTCAGCACCCGCATTCGGGCAAGGATCACAGGTTGCAGTCGTTGAGCCCCGATAATTTTGCAGATTTTGCGGCACGTCATCTGGCGGATGCCGCACAGGCATTTTTGCGAGGCGATGCGGCCTTTGTCGCCAAGGCGCAGCCCCGCTTTGCCCGCTATACCGATTATGAGCAGCTGATGCGTTATCTCGAATGGTTTGGCCGCAGCAGCATGGACGACGGGGAGGCCGCCTGATGTCTGCCGCCGGGACCACCGATAAAGGCAACCCGCTCAATAGCGATCAGCTGCGCGGGGCCGATCCGGGCAGCCATGCCTGGGTGAGCGCTTCGGCGGGCACCGGCAAGACGCAGGTGCTGGTTGCGCGGCTGATCAGGCTGCTGCTCGATGGAGCTGATCCGCGTTCGATCCTCTGCCTCACCTTCACCAAGGCGGGCGCTGCCGAAATGGCCAACCGGGTGCGCGAACGGCTGGCAAGCTGGGTGCACATGGAAGAACACAAGCTGCGCGAGGCGCTGGCGCATATCGGCGTGAGCTGCACCGATGAGGTGCTGGCGCGTGCACCCACATTGTTCCTGCGGATTGTGGACGCGCCCGGGCATGGCTTGCGCATCCAGACGATCCACAGCTTTTGCCAGTCGCTGCTCGAGAGCTTTCCGCTGGAGGCAGGGTTGCTGCCCGGCTTTGCTCTGCTGGAAAGCGACGCTGCGCAGCAGGAGGCGCAAGCAGGCGCATTTGCCGAAATGATCGAGTGGATGGAGCAGGATGCCGATCATCCGGTGCGCGCCGCGCTCGATCGCATGCTGCTGCGGCATGGTGAGGCGGGCACGCGCAGCTATCTCTTCAAGGCAGCGGGGGCGATGCGGGACTGCCTGAGGGACGAAACGGATTTCGGGGCGTTGCTGCGGGCGCGCTGCGGCCTACCAGATGATCCTGCGGGTGGCTTTGCCGATTGGTGGGCAGCGGCAACCGCCAATGGCACCGTGCAGGCGGTCCTCGCTGCCGCTACGGGAAAAACCGGCACCAACGTGGAACACATTGCAGCCCAGCTGGGTGAGATACTCGGCCAGGGCAGCCCGCCATCCGGGCTGCAGATCGCGGCGTTGCAAAAGATATTTGTGAAGAAGGACGGCGCGCCATCACAAAATACCCACCTAAAGCCGCTTGCTGCCCATGCGGACTGGCTGGAGGCGCTCGCCCATCAGCTGATCATGCTGCGGCAATCCGACATCCTTGACGAGATCGCCGATGCGCTTGGCTGCGCGGCGGCCTTTGCGCGCCAATATGCCAGCTACAAGAAACGGCATAGCTGCGCGGATTTCGATGATTTGATCCACAGTGTCGGCCAGCTGCTCCGCCAGCCCGGCATCGGGGAATGGATCCAGTATAAGCTTGATACACGGGTGGATCATATTCTCGTCGATGAGGCACAGGATACCAATGCCATGCAATGGGGCATTATCAATCGGCTGGTGGACGAATATTTCGCCGGTGCCGGGCAGAAGGCCGATCAGCTGCGCACCCTGTTTGTCGTGGGTGATTTCAAGCAGGCCATCTATGGCTTTCAGGGCACCAGCCCGCATCTGTTTCTTGAACGGCAAGGCCATTACATGGTGCGTGCGAGCGATGTTGGTGCGCCCTTTGCCAATGTCGAGCTTGCCGATAATTATCGCTCTACCGCGGCCGTTCTGCGCATTGTTGACGATGCGGTGAGCACCTTGTCGCCCCACAAGCTGGGGCTTGCCGAAGGCCAGGTGTCGCATCGTGCGGCCCGGCGCGACTGGCCAGGGCGGGTGACCTTGTGGCCGCTTGTCCTGCCCGACTTTAGCACACCGGATGCCGAGGCTGCGGACGGCGCTGATGATCTGGATGCGCACGATGATGCGGCAGACAGCAAGCCGGATGCAAATGGCGAGGACGATGGCGATCTCGCTGATGAGGCAGAGCCTTCGGAACGCATTCTTGCGCGGCTGATCGCGCGGCAGGTTGCCGAGTGGGTGCACCGCGGCCATGATGGTGATCGGGTGCGTGCTGGCGATATCCTTATCCTCCTGCGCGAACGCGTGGCCATGGCGGGCGAACTGGTCGCAAGACTGCACGATGCCCGGGTGCCCGTGGAGGGTGTGGACCGGCTGCTTTTGAAAAAGCCGCTGGCGGTGCAGGATCTGGTGGCGGCGGCGCGCTTTGCCGTGCAACCGGGCGATGATCTGAGCCTGGCCTGCGTGCTGACATCGCCGCTGATCGGCTGGACGCATGATCAGCTGATGCAGCATGGCATTGGTCGTGCGGGGGGCAGAAGCCTGCGGGAGCATCTCAATCTGCAGGCGGGGCTTGATGATGTCCGCGCCCAGCTTGATCATATCCTTGGCCTTGTCGACCGCGTATCGCCCTACCGCTTTTTCGCCACCCTGCTGCACGGTCCGCTGGGCGCGCGCCGCAAGCTGATCGCGCGGCTCGGCAAGGAAGCAGGCGATGCCATCGACGCACTGCTCAACATGGCGCTGGCTTATTCGCAGAGCGAAGGCGCCAATCTGATCGGCTTTCTGCATCATTATGACTCAAGCGACGTCACGGTGAAACGCGAAAATGAGGCAAAATCCGGCAATGGCGTGCGGGTGATGACCGTCCATGGCTCGAAGGGCCTCGAAGCGCCGATCGTCATCCTGGCTGAGACAGCCTTTCCCGCGCACAAGAACAAGAGCGACAGCATCACCTGGTCTGGCGATGACGGCTTTGCACTGCCCATGCCGCC
>CAZFYJ010000254.1:0-2818 GCA_964523215.1 uncultured Sphingomonadaceae bacterium
CCCACCTTCATCGCATTGTCCATCACCTTGCAGATTTTCATCGCATGCGCTTCGGACAGCGAGCCGCCGAACACGGTAAAATCCTGCGAAAACACGAATACCAGGCGGCCATTGATGGTGCCGCTGCCGGTGACGACGCCATCGCCGGGGATTTTCTGCTCGGCCATGCCGAAATCGGTGCAGTTATGCTCGACATAGGCATCAAGCTCTTCAAACGAGCCTTCATCAAGCAGGATTGTGAGCCGTTCGCGCGCGGTCAGCCGTCCCTTGGCGTGCTGTGCATCAATCCGCTTTTGCCCGCCGCCCAGATGCGCGGCAGCCCTGCGACGTTCCAGCTCTTCGATATTGGCGGACATTTGTCGGCATCCCTCCCTGCTTCAATGGCTTTGCCTTGTCAGCAGATGGCGCGCCTGCCAAGCGGAATTTGCAAACGATCGCGCGGGTTCAGGGCTTGATCACGCCGTGCGCGATCAGGCTGCGCGCGGTATCGATGATGCTCTCTTGCGCCGGACGCGGAACCCAGCCGAGCACCTCCCGGGCATGGCTTGCATCATTGTCGCGGATACGGCCAAGCTCTCCCTTCACCTGGGCCACAAGCGGATCGAAATTGGCCATGATCCGCATCAGCCAGCTGGGGATGGTGCGCGTGGGCACCTTGCGCGCCGCATCGCCAAGCTCTGCCTTCAGGATGGCCGCAATCTCCGCAAGCTTCATGAACGGGCCGGAAGCAATGAAGCGCTCGTTCGCAATGTTGGGCGCGCGCAGGCATTTTACATGCAAATCCGCCACGTCGCGCACATCGACAACGCCAAAGCCGAGATCGGGCAGGCCCGGCATATCGCCATTGAGCAGCTTCTTGATGGCTTCCAGCGACGTCGAAAAATCAGGTGCCATCAGCGGGCCAAGCACCAGCGCTGGATTGACCGAACAAAAGACCATCCCCTCCCCTTCGCGCGCCATCCAGTCCCGCGCTGCGCGTTCGGATATGGTCTTTGATTTGACATAGGCATAGGCATCCGGGCTGTCGATATTTGTCCAGTCCGCCTCGGTAAAGCGGGTTTGGCCGGTATGCCCATAGGCAATGGCCGCCACCGACGAGGTCTGCACAAAGCGATCGACGCCCGCCGCCTTTGCAAAGCGCAGCGCACGCAGCACGCCCTCTCGCGCCGGAATGATCAGCTCGTCGTCATTCCTGGGGGCGACCGTGGGCAGGGGCGATGCGACATGGCACACATGGCTGCACCCTTCCATGGCCGTAGCCCAGCCATCGTCCGCCATCAGATCAGCGGCAAAAAAGCGCAACCGCGCATTGTCCACATTCAGCCAGCCGCGCACTTCGTCTTCGCGGGCCAGATTGCGGATCGTGCTGTGCACCATCCAGCCTTCGGCGATGAGCTGGCGAATGATGAAGCCGGCGATATAGCCGCTGCCGCCGCTGACCAGCACAGTGTCGCCCATCTCCGTTCTCCTCCTATGCATGATTAAGTGCTGTGATTTAGAGCGCATTGCGTTTCATATTGCAACGCGATTTCGCTTATCCCTTGGCGCTTTGGGACGGGCAGGCTAATGCGCCGCACATGTCGATTTCGGTCGCCGCCCTTTATCGGTTTACCCGCTTTGATGATCCACTGGCGATCCGGAAGGATGTGCGCACGCTATTCGCGGCGCGCGGCATCAAGGGCACGATCATTCTGGCGCGAGAGGGCATCAACGGCACGATCGCGGGCAGCGAGCCTGCGATAGGCGAGGCCATCACGCTGCTGAAGGCCCTGCCGGGCTGTGCTGCCATGGATGTCAAATATGCGACGGCTGAAAACCCGCCCTTCTATCGCCTGAAAATCCATGTGAAGCCTGAAATCGTCACATTGGGCGTGCCCGGCATTGATCCATCGCAGCAGGCGGGGCACTATGTCGCCGCAGCGGACTGGAATGCCCTGATCAGCGATCCGGAGACGCTGCTGATCGACACGCGCAATGCCTATGAAGTGCGGATTGGTAGCTTTGCGGGCGCGGTGAACCCGAACACCCGCAGTTTCAGGGATTTTCCGGCATGGTTCCGCGCTCATCGCGCGCAGCTGATGAAGGGCAAGCGGCGTGTTGCGATGTTCTGCACCGGGGGCATACGCTGCGAAAAATCGACGGCCTTCCTCAAAAGCGAGGGCGTGGACGATGTCCATCATCTCGAGGGGGGCATCCTGCGCTATCTGGAGGATGTGCCCGCCGAAAACAGCCTGTGGCATGGCGATTGTTTCGTGTTTGATCAGCGGGTTGCCGTCACTCACGGATTGGCCCCCGGGGCACACAGCCTGTGCCACAGCTGCCGCGAGCCGCTGAGCGCCGCAGACATGGCCTCGCAGCTCTATGTCGCAGGCGTATCCTGCCCCTTTTGCCATGACCGGCGCGATGCGGATGGCAAAGCCCGACTGGCGGAGCGTGAGCGGCAGATGCAGTTGGCCGCAGCGCGCGGCGATGCCCATCTGGGCGTCCGCCGTCCCGGATAACGCCTATTTCATCAGGACCAGCTCTTCTGCCATGCTCGGATGCAGCGCGACGGTGTCGTCAAAATCCTGTTTGGTGAGGCCGGCTTTGACAGCGATGGCCGCCGCCTGAAGGATTTCGCCGCTATCCGGGCCGATCAAGTGCAGACCGACCACCTGTTCGCGCGCGCCCGCGACGACCATCTTGTAGAATGCACGTTCATTGCGGTCCGCAAGAACATTCTTCATTGCCCTGAAATCGCTTGTATAAATGCGCACTTGTTCAAGCGTTCTCCGTGCCTCTTCCTCAGTCAATCCAACGCTTGCGATGGGCGGATTGC
>CAZFYJ010000255.1:0-2813 GCA_964523215.1 uncultured Sphingomonadaceae bacterium
GCACCCATGGCGCACAGCCGCGCACATATTCCTCCCTCCCGCCGCACGGTGGATGCGATGATCCGCGTCAATCACGCCGGCGAATATGGGGCAAAGCGCATCTATGAAGGGCAGCTGGCGGTGCTGCCCAAAGGATCCGAATCCGCCCGTGTGGTCGCCCATATGGCCGCGCAAGAGGAACGGCATCTGGAACATTTTGAGCGGCTGATCGCGGCCCGCGGGGTGCGCCCCAGCCTGTTGCAGCCGCTGTGGCACCAGGCCGGCTATGCGCTGGGCGCGGCAACCGCGGCACTGGGGCCGGAGGCGGCAATGGCCTGCACCGTGGCGGTCGAGACGGAGATTGATCGCCATTATGCCGAACAGCTGGCCGTGCTGGGCAACGCCGAGCCGGAGCTGGCCGCCGCGATCGCCGATTTTCAGGCCGACGAGGCAGAGCACAAAGCCGAGGCGCTGAACCGCAATGCCGAGGCGGCACCTGCCTATCCGCTGCTTTCGGCCGTGATCCGCGCCGGTTGCCGCGTTGCCATTGCCGCGGCAAAGCGGCTGTGACGCAGCAGCGCCAGCAGCCGCGCACCGCCGCCTTGTTCAGCTTTGGGCAAGGCGCGGGCCCCCATTCCGCACGGATGCGCACCATGACCGCCAGATCCGCCTTTCGCCGCTTTGCCTCGTCGCTTGCCCCTGCGCTCGCGCTTGCCCTCATGGCCACGGCTGCGCCTGCGCTGGCCCAGCGCGACGATGCGCCCGCCCCCGGCCCAGAGCCGCGGATCAACCAGCTGGTGGTCTATGGCGACGATCCCTGCCCAGAAAGCAAGGACCCCAACGAAATCACCGTGTGCGGGCGCATGCCGGAAAGCGAACGCTATCGCATCCCCGAAATTTTTCGCGACGACCCCAACAAGACCCGCAGCCAAAGCTGGTCTGCCCGGGTCGAATCGCTGGAACGTGTGGGCCGCTTTGGCACCGACAGCTGCTCGCCCGTTGGCCTGGGCGGCTTTACCGGCTGCACCCAATCGCTGGTGCGCGGCTGGGCAGGCGAACGCAAGGTCGACAACCGGGTGGACTGGGCCAAGCTGGTCGAAAAGGAGCGGCAGCGGCGGCTGGGCCTGATCGATGCGGAGGCCGAAGCCGTGGAGCGCCAGCTGGCCGCCGAAGAGACAGCCCGCCGCGCCCGTGAGGCCGCGCGCGAGGCCGATCCCGAAACCGCAGCGGTGGAAGCAGAGCCGCTGCCCGATCCGGTGCCGCCTCCCAAATAGCCTGATCGCCTTTGACGGGCGCACCGGGGCGACCAGCCGGTCAGACCATCGCGCCATGGGCAGGGCGGCCGGGCCGCTGTTGGTTTCACGTGAAACCGACACAGGCTTGACCTGATGGCTGTTGCAGTGCAGCAAATTGCGATGCCGCGCCCTGCCGACAAAGCCGCTGATCCCGCCCCTGCTGCTGCGATCACGCAAAACCCAGATATCCGCTATCTGGGCCGGCTTCTGGGCGATGTCATCCGTGCCTTTGGCGGGCAGCGGCTTTATGGCCGCATCGAGTATATCCGGCGCGCCAGTGTCGATCGGCATCGCGGGCTGGCGGGCGCAGACAGTGTCGATCCCGGGCTCAACGCGCTCGATCTGGACGATGCCATGGCCTTCATCCGCAGCTTCATGCTGTTTTCGATGCTCGCCAATCTGGCGGAGGATCGCCAGGGCGTGGCCCGCGAACAGGGTGCCAGCATGGCCGAGGCGATTGCCGCGCTCGAAGCTGGGGGGGTTGCGCGGGCCGAGATCCGCCAGCTGCTGAAATCGGCGCTGGTGATGCCTGTGCTGACCGCGCATCCGACCGAGGTGCGTCGCAAGAGCATGATCGATCACCGCAACCGCATTGCCGCGCTGATGCAGCTGCGCGATGCGGGCAGGAGCCACACCCCGGAAGGCGATGCCGTGGAGGCAGCGATCCTGCGGCAGATCGCGCTGTTGTGGCAGACCCGCCAGCTGCGCGGCGAACGGCTGGTGGTGCGCGACGAGATCGACAATGTGCGCGATTATCTGGCGCGGATTTTCGTGCCGCTGCTGCCGGGCCTTGCTGCCCGGTGGGATGCCGCACTTGGCGCGCGCACTGGCCCCTTCCTGCGCATTGGCAGCTGGATCGGCGGCGATCGGGATGGCAACCCTTATGTCACCGCCGAAACGATGCACTATGCCGCCACCAGTGCGGCACGCGCCGTGCTCGATCATTATCTGGAGGCTGTGCACCAGCTGGGGGCCGAGCTTTCGATTTCGACGACATTGGCGACCATCCCCCCCAGTGTCGCCGCGCTGGCAGAGGCGAGCGGCGATGATGCGCCCAGCCGGGCGGACGAAACCTATCGCCGTGCGCTGAGCGGCATTTATGCAAGGCTCGCCGCCAGCATGGCCGCGATCACTGGCAGCCCCGCCGCCCGCCCGCCGCGCCGTGATGCCCCCGCTTATCCCGATGCCCAGGCATTTCGCGCCGATCTGGTGGTGCTGGCCGATGCACTGGCGGCACAGGGGGATGGCCTGCTGGCCAGCAGCGGCGCACTGGGCCGGCTGATCCGCGCAGTGGACATGTTCGGTTTTCACCTGGCGACGCTCGACATGCGGCAAAACAGCGCCGTGCACGAAGCCACCCTGGCCGAGCTTTTTGCCGCGGCCGGTGTCTGCCCCGATTATATGGCGCTTGATGAGGAGGCGCGCATCGCGCTGCTGACGCACGAGCTGGGGCATGCCCGCCCGCTCGCCAGCGCTTGGGGAGACTATAGCGCGACAACGCAAAGCGAGCTTGCCATCATCCGCATGGCCGCCGAGGTG
>CAZFYJ010000256.1:0-2786 GCA_964523215.1 uncultured Sphingomonadaceae bacterium
GAGCGCACGCCGGGCACGCTCTCGCTTGATGGCCCAGGCGGTCGGCCGGTCGCCGGCACATTGCTCGGCCGCTCCGAACGCGCCGTGCGCGCCCTGTTTGGCGAGCCGCAGCTGGCGGTGCGCGAAGGGCCGGGGCTCAAGCTGCAATTTGCCGGTGGCCAATGTGTCGTCGACATCTATTTCTATCCGGCAGACAAGGGCAGCGAGATGCTGGTGCGGCATATCGACGCGCGCGATCGGGCCGGTGCCGATGCCGATCGCGATGCCTGTGTTGCAGCGCTCGGCAAGCGCAGCGGCCGCTGAAGCCGGATCAGTCCGCGCCTTTCAGCTGCGCCTGCGCCCATGCGGCGGCTTCGGCCACCACAGGATCGGCATCGGCGCGCAAGGCCATCACCCGCGGCAACAGCGCAGTATCGCCGCTGTTTCCCGCGGCGATCAGGCAGTTGCGGACAAAGCGGTTGCGCCCGATCCGCTTGATCGGGGAGCCGGAAAAAAGCGCGCGAAACCCGGCATCGTCCAGCATCAGCAGATCGGCAAGGCGCGGCGCTGCCAGCTCTGCCCGGGGCAGAAATGCCCGCTGTGCCGCAGCATGCTGGGCAAACTTGTTCCAGGGGCACACCGCCAGGCAATCGTCGCAGCCATAGATGCGGTTGCCGATGGCGGCGCGAAATTCATGCGGGATCGGCCCTTTGTGCTCGATCGTGAGATAGGAAATGCAGCGCCGGGCATCGATCTGGTAGGGGGCGGGAAAGGCATGGGTGGGGCAGGCGGCCATGCACGCGGTGCAGCGGCCGCAATGGTCTGGCTCGGGCGCATCGGCCGCCAGATCGAGCGTGGTATAGATTGCGCCGAGAAACAGCCAGCTGCCGTGCGTGCGGCTCACCAGATTGCTGTGCTTGCCCTGCCAGCCGATCCCGGCAGCGGCGGCCAGCGGCTTTTCCATCACCGGCGCTGTATCCACGAACAGCTTGATCCCGGCCGCCGGTGCCTGCGCCACCATCCAGCGGCCAAGCGCCTTCAGCGCCTTTTTCACCACATCGTGATAATCCTTGCCCTGCGCATAGACGGAAATGCGCCCCCGCTTTGTGTGCGCCGCCAGCGCCATCGGGTCTTGCGCCGGGGCATAGGACATGCCGAGCATGATGATACTGCGAACCTGCGGCCACAAGCGTGCCGGATCGGCGCGCTCGCTGCTGCGCGTGGCCATCCATTCCATGCTGCCATGATTCCCGGCAGCAAGCCATGCGGCCAGCCGTGCGGGCGCTTCGGGAATGGCATCGGGGCGCACGATGCGGCAATCGGCAAAGCCAAGTGCAGCTGCCTCGGCCCGGATCGCGGCGGGTGTGATGGCCCCAGGCGTGATGGCAGCAGGCATGATTGGCGGCAAATTCCCTTCTTGCATCCTGATATCCAGCCTTTATCGCGCTCTCGTGCAACCTTGAGGAGCCTCATGTGCCGGATAGCGTGATCGAAGCCCGCGGACTCGTCAAATATTTCGGCACATATCGCGCTGTGAACGGCGTGGGTTTTGCCGTGGAGCGCGGCAGCATTTATGGCGTGCTTGGCCCCAATGGCGCCGGCAAGACGACGACCATCCGGATGCTTTTGGGCATTATCGAGCCGGATGGCGGCAGCCGCACGGTGCTGGGTGCCGCGCATCCCCGCGATGCAGCCTACCGGATCGGTTATCTGCCCGAGGAGCGGGGGCTTTACCCCGCGATGAAGGCGCGTGAGGCGATTGCCTTCATGGGTGCGCTGCGCGGGCTTGACTGGGCAGAGGGGCGCAAGCGGGCGGCCGCGCTGATGGAGGCTGCGGGCCTTGCCCGTGTGGTCGATGAAAAAATCCGCAAAATGTCCAAGGGCATGGCCCAGATGGTCCAGCTGATCGGATCGATCGTGCACCAGCCCGAACTCATTGTCCTTGACGAGCCGTTTTCCGGCCTTGATCCCGTGAATCAGGAGCGGCTGGAAGCCCTGATCCAGCATGAGCGGGAGCGCGGCGCAACCGTGCTGTTTTCCACCCATGTGATGGCGCATGCAGAGCGGCTTTGCGATCGCATTGCCATCATCGCCGGGTCCGAACGCCGGTTTGAAGGCACAGTAGATGAAGCGCGGGGCACATTGCCGCTGCGCGTGCGCTATGCGCCGGGGCCGGGGGCAGACCGGGCGGCGCTGGCGCGGGTGCTGCCTGCCGATGCGCAGCCGCAGGGCGATGGCTATCACTTCATTGTTGCCGATGATGGCGTGGATCGCCTGCTCAACCAGCTTGTGACCGGCGGTTTTGGCGTATCGCGCCTTGCGATCGAGCGGCCCGGGCTGCACGATGCCTTTGTGCGCATTGTCCGCGCCGCCGGGCAGGAGATTGCCGACGAGCCGGAAATGCTGACGGAGGATGCGGCATGACCCGGCATTTTCGTGAAGCGATGGTGGTGGCGCGGCGGGATTTTCTGGCCGTGGTCGCCACGCCCACCTTTCTGCTGTTTCTGCTTGCGCCGCTGTTCATGATCGGCGTGGGCATGATTGGCGGGATCGGCGCCAGCGGCCTTGCAGACAGCGCGGGTGCCAAGGAACGGATGGTGATGGTGGCCGAACCCGCGCTCCATGCAGCCATCCGCAGCGCCGAACAGCGCGTGCGGGCGACCGAAAGCCGCCAGGTGCCGGGCCCGGTGCTCGATCTGTTTGCCCCGGCCGCAGGCGAAGATGCCGGCGCGCAGGCACGGCGCATCATTGCCGACAAGGCCCAGGACACGCTGGCGCTGGCTTATGGCCCGCTTGAACGGCCGACG
>CAZFYJ010000257.1:0-2747 GCA_964523215.1 uncultured Sphingomonadaceae bacterium
TACTGGGCGAGGCGCGCGCCGCGAAAAGCTGAACCAGGCAACGCCTTCATGACGCCGTCGCCGCCTACACAACCATGCATGGCGTCCAGCCGCGCCGCCTCTATGGCTTGGCCCTGGGCGCCTCGATTGCGGCGAGCAGGGCCGGCACGCGGCGATCTGCGGCGGCATAATCGCGTGCGGACTGGCCGGTAATGCTGTCAGCAATGTCGGGGTCCGCGCCTGCCGCTACCAGCAGCCGGACCATATCCACATCGCGCATCTGCACTGCGCGGATCAGCGCTGTCTCCCCGCTGTCGTTCGCTGCGTTCACATTGGCGCGGGCGGCAATCAGCAAGCGCGCACCATCGATGAACTTCATCTGCGCGGCAAGGATCAGCGGGGTATTGCCCTTGTTGTCGGCGATATCCGGCTTTGCCTCGCGGCTTAGCAGAAAGCGGGTCCATTCCACATCGCGCGCTGCGATCGTCAGATGGAGGGCGCTTTCGCCGGTGTTGGTCTTGCGGGTGTTGATCAGAGTCGGCGCGCCATTCTTCAGCAGCTTTTCCACTTCATCGCCATCCTGCTTTTCGACAGCTTCGAGAAAGCGGAAGGATTCGCTGAATTGCGCCTGCGCGGGCCCGGCCGTTGCCAGTGCGGTTGCCAGCGCGAGGCACAGGGCAAACGCGAATCGCTGAAAGAAGTGTGCAATCATGGCAGGCCCCCTATAGCTGCTTTGCCGCAAAGTGAAATCGCATCATCATTCTTCATGTCGCGGCCCAAGTGCAGGCTTGATCTTGCGCGCCTAGCAGCGCAAGGCTGGCCATATGATGAACGCTCGATCCTCCTTTGCACCCCTGTTGCTGGGTGCCGCGCTGCTGCTGGGCGGGCCTGCCGGGTGCAGCGTCGAAGAGCCTCCACTCAAGGGCGCGCTGATCGGCGGGCCGTTTCGCCTCACCAACGAAGATGGCGGCACCACCAGCGACCGGGATTTTGACGGGAAATACCGCCTCATCTATTTCGGCTATACCTATTGCCCGGATGTCTGCCCCGTCGATGTGCAAAAGCTGATGCAGGGCCTTGCCCGGCTGGAAAAAACCGCGCCCGCCAAGGCGCAGCGCATCCAGCCGATCTTCATCACTGTCGATCCCGCGCGCGACACGCCCGCCGTGCTGAAAGCGTTTACCGATCGTTATCATCCCCGCCTGATCGGGCTGACGGGCAGCGAAGCAGCGATTGCCAAGGTCGCCCAGGCATATCTGATGAACTACAAGAAGCAGCCACCCGGCAACCCGGAGGCGCCAGGCGAATATCTCGTCGCGCACATGCAGCTCGCCTATCTGATGAGCCCGCGTGGCGAGCCGGTTGCCCTCATCCCGGTTGACGATATCAGCACGCCCGACAAGGACGAGGGCACGCCCGCCATCGTTGCGGCAGAGCTGGATCGCTGGGTGAAATAGGCGAGGCGGGGCATGCAGAAAAAGCAGGCCATGCGCGAACGCTTCTGGGAATTGCCGTTGTCCCGGCTGAACAGCGCCGAATGGGAGGCGCTGTGCGATGGCTGTGGCAAATGCTGCCTCCACAAGCTGGAGGATGAGGCCGATGGCCGGGTTTATCCCACCAATATCGCATGCCGCCTGCTGGATCGGCAGAGTGGCCGGTGCAGCGATTATGCGCAGCGCATGGCGCTGGTGCCGGATTGTCTGCGGCTCACCCCTGCACGCGTGCGCGATCTGCCCTGGCTGCCGATGAGCTGCGCCTACAGGCTGCGCGCCGAAGATGCGCCCCTGCCGGATTGGCATTATCTGGTGTCCGGCGATCGCGAAGCCGTCCACCACGCCGGCGAATCGGTGCGCGGCTGGACGATCAGCGAAGATCTGGCAGGCCCGATGGAGAGCCATATTGTTGACCGGGTGGTTTGATCGTCGCTCCAGTGCCGCCGGGCAAAAAGCCGGGCGTGATGCCAAGCAGGGGCCTGGCCGTATCGAAGTGCGCCCGGCACTGCCCCCGGCGTTGATCGAGACCCCTGGCGGTGCCGCCCATGTGCAGCTGGTGCGCCATCAGCGCGCACGGCGGCTGCGGCTGGTGCGGCTGCGCGATGGCAGTGGCTTTCGGCTGACCTTGCCGCCGGGTGTGGCCCCGGCAAAGGCGCTGGCCTGGGCGCAGAGCCAGGCAGGCTGGATGGCCGCACGGATGGCCGCTGCCGATGCCATCGTGCCGGTCCGCCACGGTGCGCTGCTGCCGGTCCGCGGCGTTGAACGGCGCGTGCTGTGGTCAGCCGATCATCCGCGCCAGCCGCAGCTGGATGATGCCGGGCAGCTGCTGGTCGGCGGCCCGCAGGATGCCGTGGCGCGGCGCATCGCACGCTGGCTCAAGGGCGAGGCGCTGGTGCTGCTCGATGCGGAGACCCGTGCATTGTGCGACGCGGCGGGGCTCGATGTGGCACGGGTGGCCGTGGGCGATCCCAAAGGCCGCTGGGGAAGCTGCACCGCGGGCGGGGCGATCCGCTATAGCTGGCGGCTGATCATGATGCCGGATGCGGTGCGGCGGTCGATTGTCGCGCATGAAGTGGCGCATCTTGCCCATCTCAATCACAGCCCGGCCTTTCACGCGCTGGCGGATCGGCTGTTCGGCGGAGATCAGCGGGCAGTGAAGCGCTGGCTGAAGACACATGGGGCCGGGCTGCACCGTTATGATTTTGGCTAGAGCGATGTCCAATCAGGTGGAATCACCTGATGGCCATGACATCGCGGCCGACACAGAGCGTGGAG
>CAZFYJ010000258.1:0-2718 GCA_964523215.1 uncultured Sphingomonadaceae bacterium
CCAGATCGGCAACGAGATCGTCAAAGCTGCGATCGTCAAGGGCGGGGGGGTTGATCGGCATCAGCCGCCCCCCACCGGAACGCGGACATTGATCTGCGCAGCAAGGCCATTGGCGCGCAGCCGATAGGCCAGCGACACGATCAGCGCGCGATCGTCATCGCCTGCCATCACATCCAGCGCATCGATCATGATGCGCGGCTCATATGCAGCAATATGCGCCTCCAGCCGTTCCTGCAGCTGGGCGCGCAGCACGCTGCTGTTCGGCTGGTGCAGCACGCCTTCCAGCCCTGCGCCAAATTCGGGGTGCATCAGCTGCTCGCCGGGTGCGGTGCGCATGATCACTTCGAGCCGCTGGCGCACCGAGCTGGCAAGATCGGGCCAGGCGATGCGGCCATCGTCACCCGGCACGGGCAGCAACGGCCAGCCGATCGGCTGGGCGAAGCGCGGCGGCGCTGTCGATGCAAGCACGGGTCCAGACATCATTCCTCCCTCTTGCTCGCCGGAATGGGCACGCAGACCTTGATCCACAGCATCCAGCGGAAAATGAAATCGAGCAGCGCCAGGAAAATGTGCAGCACGATGAACGCACACAAAGTGATGATCGGGATGGAAAAGCTGCACAGCCAGGCAATGGCGGGGCCTTCGCCGCCGGGCTCTCCCTTTGCCAGATTCTTCATGTTGGCCCCCAGCACCGCGGCGATCGACGGCGGGACATCGAAACTGACATTGGGCTTGATCTTCTTGAGCTGGCTCATGTCTGGCAGCGCGATCCGCGCCCCCGGCCCATCGCCTTCCCACCATTCGAGAATGCGAAATTTCTCGCTATAGCCGCTCCACTGGATGCGATCCGCGCAATCACAGCCGCCGCGCACGCGCACAAAGGCCTTGATCCGGTAATGCGCATTGCGGCGTGCGAATTTGGGCGTCGGGGCCACAGCTGTGGCATAGCTCTGCGTCAGGCAGTCAAGCGCGGCGGCACACAGCTCCGCCTGTCCGGCGGCACTCACGGCGGGCCATTCAAGCGGCATGGTCGCGCTCTGGCTCCTGTCCCCCAGCAGCAGGATGTCGCTTGCCTGGCGCAGAAAATCGAACGCGCTGACCGTTGCGGTGACGCCACCGCTGCTGTTGCGCGCTGTCGGCATGCGAATGGCGGTGAGCGCCTGTTTCAGACGGGCGACGCCGGGCAATCCGCTGAACACGTTCAGTTCGCTCGACAGCTGCTGGATGAACAGCCCGAATTGCCGCAAATCCTCGTCCGGGCTTTCGGGTGCCAGCACTTTCCAGTCGGGGTTCAGCGCCTCGCCCGCCCGCGGCATGGCGCGGGCACTGCGTTCCTTCAGATAGATGGAGAAATGGGCCATCATTTCGGTGCGATCGCTGCCCGTCAGCGCGCCATAGTTGATGGCAGGCGGCGGATCGTCGGGTGCCTCGGTGCTGGCAACGGGGATCAGACCATAAAGGATGGTCTTGCCGCGCGCCGCGCACACCGAATCGGGCGCGACATAAAGCGGAATAATCTCTTCGGCATCGGCCGCCGGGCCTGGATTTTGCGCTGCAATCACAGCGCGGATCGCGGCATTGGCCTTGTGCCCGTTGCGGCGCTGTTGCGGATCGGGATCATATGCAGGCCTTTCGTCGGCGCGCTGCCAGCCGCGCACTCCGCCATCGCGCCGCATCCATGCCTGGGTCGGCGGCTCTGATGTGCCTGCCGGGGCCAGCCGCCGCATCACCATGCCCGAACCCGTGATGCTGCGCGGGTCGAGCCGGGGAAAGCCAGGTGCCACGCACACGGCTTCGAACAGGGCAATCTGATAGCGTTTGTGGATAGGGAGGTGCAGCTCCAGCATCCCGGTCGCGCCGTTGGTCCGCCGTTCGCGGCGCAGCTGAGCGAGCCGCGTCTGCCAGTCTGCCGCTGCCAGATCGGCAAGCAGCCCTTCCACCCATTTCGCCTTGCGGCTGGTGTGGATCAGGTTGGCCAGCCCGCTTTCGGGCACCAGCGCATTTACGCCCTGGCTGCCGATCGGCCGCAGCAATATGGTGTGCGTGCCGCCATCGGGCAGCTTTGGCGCCATGCGCCTGCGTGCCGCCGGGTGCAGCGGTCTGGCCGCCGGATGATCGAGCACCCCTACCATATATTGCCTGCCCCGGGCGTGTAGCTGCCCGATACGACGCTGGAGGTGGTGATCGAGGCACAGCTGATCGAGCCCGAAAAATCCGACGAGCCGGCTGTGGCGCTGATCGATCCTGCGGTAAGGCTGATGGTGCCCGCATCGACGCTGAATTCGCCCGAGCATTCAACCGCAATGCCGCTCTGGCTGATGGTGATGCTGCTCGCGCCGACGGTGAGGCTGATTTCCCCGCCATTGGCGTCGGTCAGCGTGGCATTGACACCGCCCGGAGTCTCCAGCTCGATGCTGTCCTGGCCCTGCGTTTGTTCAAGGATGGCGATGCGCGTGCCGTTGCGCCCGGTCAGCGTCCATTTGTCGACGGCATCGCCCTGCAGCTCCTCGGGCGCGTCCGTGCGGCCATTCCACAGCGCGCCGACAACGACCGGATAGCGCACATCATTGCCGGCAAACAGCACCAGAACCTCTTCATCCACGTGCGGGATCAGAAAGGCGCCATAGTTGTTCCCGGCAAAAGGCACCGCCACCCGAGCCCATTGCAGCGCCTCGCCACTTGGGTCCGCGGCATAAAGCTGCACCTGCACGCGGCCCA
>CAZFYJ010000259.1:0-2707 GCA_964523215.1 uncultured Sphingomonadaceae bacterium
AATTTTCTCTGACAGACCGGCAGGCTGAGGCGATTCTCAACATGCGGCTGCGTTCCTTGCGGCGGCTGGAGGAAATGGAGCTGAAGCGGGAGCAGGAGGCCTTGCTCAACGAGGCTGAAACATTGCGCAAGCTGATCGAGAGTCCGGCACTGCAAAGGAAGCGGCTCAAGTCCGATCTTGCCAAAATCCGGGCGACCTATGGGCCGGAGACAGCGCTGGGGCGCAGGCGCACCACCATATTGGAAGCCGGGCCGACCCGGGTCATCCCGCTGGAGGCGATGATCGAAAAGGAGCCGGTGACCGTCATCCTTTCGCAGCGCGGCTGGATCCGGGCGATGAAGGGGCATGCCGAGCTTGCCCGGCGGGACGATTTCAAGTTCAAGGATGGAGATGGCTTTGCCTTTGCCATTCACGCGCAGACCACCGACAAGATCCTGATCGCCTGCGACAATGGGCGCTTTTACACGCTGGGGGCAGACAAATTGCCGGGCGGGCGCGGTTTTGGGGAGCCGGTGAAGCTGTTTGTCGACATGGAAGAAAGCGTCAGCATCATCGCCATCCTCCCCTATCTGCCGGATGGGCGTCTGCTGCTCGCAGCCAGCAACGGCAAGGGCTTTGCCGCGCCCATGGCCGAGGCCCTCGCGGAGACGCGCAAGGGCCGCCAGCTGGTGAACGTGAAGCCAGGCGTGAAGCTCGCCGTGGCGCGCGCGATACCGGCTGCGCACGATATGGTTGCAGTGATCGGAGACAATCGCAAGCTGGTGGTGTTCCCGCTTTCCGAATTGCCAGAAATGGGGCGCGGGCAGGGTGTTACGCTCCAGAAATACAAGGATGGTGGGCTGGCGGACGCCACCAGCTTCATCATGGCCGAGGGGCTAAGCTGGGCCATGGGTGGCGAAAGCGGGCGGACGCGGACGGAAAGCGATATGGCGCTGTGGCGCGTCGCACGAGGCGCAGGGGGACGGATGCCGCCCACGGGCTTTCCGCGGGATAACAAATTCGGCTGACAATCAGGCCCTGCTCGTTCGGAGCCTCTGCGCGATCAGCCGCGCCCGCGATAGCTGCTCACGCCCTGATCAGGCAGCCACAGACCGGCCGGCGGTTCGCCTGATTGCCAGAACACATCGATCGGGATGCCGCCGCGCGGATACCAGTAGCCGCCAATGCGCAGCCATTTCGGTTGCATCTCGTCAAACAGTCGCCGCCCGATGCCCACCGTGCAATCCTCGTGAAATGCCGCATGATTGCGAAAGCTGCCCAGAAACAGCTTGAGCGATTTTGATTCGACAATGCTCTTGTCCGGCGCATAGTCGATCACGATGTGGGCGAAATCGGGCTGGCCGGTCACCGGGCAGAGCGAGGTGAATTCGGGCGCGACGAAGCGCGTGAGATAAAGCTCGCCCGCACGGGGATTAGGCACATAGTCCAGCATGGCTTCTGCGGGGCTGGCCGGTAGACTGGACATCTGGCCAAGAAATTTCGGGGCTGCTGCGTCACTCATGCCAGCCCGTTAGGATATTCCGCGCGCAATGACCACCCTGATCCCGATCTTGGGCGACCAGCTGTCCCTGACGCTTTCCAGCCTTTCGGGCGCTGATCCTGCATCATGCGTGATCATGATGGCCGAAGTGGCGGAAGAGGCGGCCTATGTGTGGCATCACAAGGCAAAGCTTGCCTTCGTCTTTTCGGCGATGCGCCATCATGCCGCTGCCTTGCGTGAAGCGGGCTGGCGCGTCGATTATGTGCAGCTTGACGATGCAGACAATCCGGGCAGCCTGACAGGCGCAGTCGCGGCTTCACTGGCGCGGCATGATGCCCGCCATATCCGCGTCACGGCCGCAGGCGAATGGCGGGTGCAGGCAATGCTGGAAAGCTGGCAGACATTGTTTGGCGTGCCGGTCGAGATCAGGCCGGATCGCCGCTTCATCACACCGCCCGGCTTTTTTGCGGCCTGGGCAGCGGCGCGCAAGCAGCTGCGCATGGAATTTTTCTACCGCGAGATGCGGCGGCATACCGGGCTGCTGATGGATGGCGACGCACCCGAAGGGGGGCAGTGGAATTTTGATGCAGACAACAGGAAGGCGCCGCCAAAGGGCGTGACGCCGCCTGTGCCGCCGGCCGTGCCGCCCGACGCCATCACCACCGCCGTGCTGGCCATGGTGGCGACACGCTTTTCCGGCAATCCCGGCTCGCTTGCGCATTTTCGCTGGGCTGTAACTGCGCAGGATGCCGCCGCCGCGCAGCAGTGGTTTCTGGCGCACGCGCTGCCCCTGTTTGGCGACTATCAGGATGCAATGATCAGCGGCGAGCCATTTCTGTGGCATTCGCTGCTCTCCCCCTACATCAATATCGGCCTGATTGATCCGCTGGCCTTGTGCTGGGCGGTCGAGGCGGAATATCGGGCAGGCCGGGTTCCGCTCAACGCTGCGGAGGGCTTCATCCGACAGATCATCGGCTGGCGCGAATATGTGCGTGGCATTTACTGGATGGCGGGGCCTGATTATGCCCGGAGCAATGCATTGGCGGCGCGCCGACCGCTCCCGGCATTTTACTGGACAGGCAGAACCGATCTGAATTGTATGCGCCAAGCCATTGAACAAACATTGGAACATGGCTATGCACATCATATTCAGCGGCTGATGATCACAGGCAATTTCGCGCTGATCGCGGGCATTGATCCGCATGCAGTGCATCTGTGGTATCTCGC
>CAZFYJ010000260.1:0-2693 GCA_964523215.1 uncultured Sphingomonadaceae bacterium
CTTCTGCCAGCGCTTGTGCATCAAGCCCCTCGCCGTCGCTGGCCGCCGTGCTCACGTTGCCGCTGCGGGCGTTTTCAGCGCCGGGTATCGGCTGTAGAGCCATTTCTGCTGCGCAATGGTGAGCACGTTGGATGTGATCCAGTAAAGCAACAGACCAGCGGCAAAGGGCGCCATCACAAACATCAGCACCCATGGCATGATGCTGAACACTTGCTGCTGGATTTCGTCCATCGGCTGGGGATTGAGCTTGAATTGCAGCCACATTGTGATGCCGAGCAACAGCGCCAGTACGCCCACGCCCAACAACGCCGGAACCTGGAAATTCAGCAGGCCGAACAGATTGAGGAATGTCGCCGGATCTGGCGCAGAAAGATCGCGGATCCACAGCGCAAAGGGCTGATGCCGCATTTCGATGGTGAGGATCAGCACCTTGTAAAGCGCATAAAAGATCGGGATTTGCAGGAAAATGGGCAGGCAACCCGCCAGCGGATTGATCTTTTCCGTCTTGTACAGCTCCATCATCGCCTGCTGCATCTTGGGCTTGTCGTCCTTGTATTTCTCCTGGATGGCCTTCATTTTCGGCTGGACGACACGCATCTGCGCCATCGACTGGAACTGGCGCTGCGCCACCGGGAACATCACCAGCCGCACGATCAGCGTGAGCGCCATGATGGCGACCCCGAAATTGCCGATATTCTGGAACAGCCAGTGGAGCAGGCGGAAAAGCGGCTTTTCAAACCATTTGAACCAGCCCCAGTCGATCGCATGGTCAAACATCGGAATGCCCGCATTGTCCATATATTCATCGAGCAGTATGGCCTCCTTTGCCCCGGCAAAGATGCGCGTGCTCTGCACCGCAGAGGAACCGGGGGCGATCTGGCGTGCGCCATAGGCCATGTTGGTCTGATAGAGTTTCTTGCCTTGCACGCCGTCGCCTGCGCGCATCCCAGCAGTCACGCTGGCCGCCTGATCCGGGATGACGGCGGTCAGCCAATATTTGTCCGTAAAGCCGGTCCAGCCGCCGATGCTGTTGATCGAAATGCCGGCGCTGCCAGCCGTGTCGAGCTCGTCATAGCCATGCTCATAATTGGCGATATAGCTGCCCTTGCTGTCGTCGGCGGGATCGTCAAACACGCCCATCGGTCCGATATGCACGGTCCAGGTGTCCGGATCTGTCGGGCGGCCATTTCGCGTGACGGACGCATAGGCATTGGCCGAAATGGCGGTCGCGGCATTGTTGGTCAGCGTCTGCTTGACAGTAAACACATAATGCTTGTCGACCGAAATATCGAGGCGGAACAACTGTCCGCTGCCATTGTCCCACGCAAGCGCAACCGGGGTTGTCGGGGTCAGCCGGGTGCCGTTGACCAGCGTCCACACCGTATCGCGATCGGGCCGGGCAAAGCCGCTCCCGCCCCATCCGCTCTCGGCAAAATGCGCGGCTGCGGTGCCGCCAGGTGCGAGCAAGCGCACCTGCTTCGATCCCTTTTCGATCGTTTCGTTATAGGTGCGCAGCACCAGATCGTCGATGCGCGCGCCTGTGAGATTGATCGAACCGCGCAGCTTGGGGGTATCAATCG
Organism: uncultured Sphingomonadaceae bacterium; assembly: GCA_964523215.1. Taxonomy (GTDB): domain Bacteria; phylum Pseudomonadota; class Alphaproteobacteria; order Sphingomonadales; family Sphingomonadaceae; genus CAZFYJ01. Next base: position 1,581 of record CAZFYJ010000260.1, read on the forward strand.
GCACCCGGGCGCTCGCGGCAAGCGCTGCATCAAGCGGACGAACCGCTTCCCGTTGCGGGCCTGCGGCCTCCCCCTGCTTCTCCGCAGCAGCCTTTGGCGGCTGCTTCACGGCCTCCTTCTTGGGCGGGGCCACGCTGGGGAACAGCGTGGTCATCAGCGGCCCCCAGCCAAACAGGATCACCCCGGCCAGCACCAGCGCCAGCAGCATGTTGCGTTGATTTTCCACCAGCTTTTGCCCTTATATCCGAACTGCCCGTTGTTCTGCCTTCACGCGTGCCCAGATCGGGGCCTAGGGCACCGGATCAAAGCCATGGCCGCCCCAGGGGTGACAGCGCAACAGCCGCTTAGTCGCAAGCCAGCCGCCCCGCAATGCCCCATATTTGCGAACCGCCTCGATCGCATATTGCGAACAGCTAGGCGCATAGCGGCAGGTGGGCGGCAAAATGCGCGATGGGCCGATCTGCCACAGCCGGGCAACGCCGATCAGCAGCCATCTCACGCGTGTTCATCCCGGCAGGCGCCCAGTGGAGCAAGCTTGCGTGCCCCCTTTTCCAGCAGTGCGCGGAGCTGGCTGCGCAGGGCGGCAAAATCCGAATCGCGGGCAGAGGCGCGCCCGATGATCACATGATCGGCACCGGGCACGCCATGCGCGGCCAACAGCTCATGCGCCAGCGCGCGCAGGCGGCGCCTGATCCGGTTGCGCGCCACGGCATTGCCCTGCTTTTTGGTGATGGTCATGCCAAGGCCCGGCCGCGCATCATCGTCTCGCCGGTCCCGCAGGATCAGGATCATGTCCGCCCCATGGGCACGGACACCGCCATTGGCTGCCAGAAATTCGCTGCGTTTGCGCATGATGCGCAATGCGCCCTTGTTCGTGCCGGATGCCTCAGGCAGAGAGCTTTTTGCGTCCACGCGCACGACGGGCAGCCAGGATTTTGCGGCCATTGGCCGTCGCGGACCGCAGGCGGAAACCATGCCGCCGGGCACGGACAAGATTGCTGGGCTGGAAAGTGCGCTTCATGGGAAATCCCGCATATGATCTATGATGAATGACGAAAAATGGCCGCCAGAGGCGACCTTCGGACCGGGCGTTAAGCGCACGCCCCGTTTCTG
>CAZFYJ010000261.1:0-2674 GCA_964523215.1 uncultured Sphingomonadaceae bacterium
ACGCGTGGCAGCCGGCGGCGTGGACGAGGTGGTGCTGGCGATGAACGCCACGCTGGAAGGGCAGACGACCGCCCATTATCTGATCGACCGGCTGGAGGCCTTTCCGTTGCGAATCACCCAGTTGGCGCACGGGCTGCCGGTCGGCGCGGAGCTTGACTATATGGACGAGGGCACGCTCGCCCAGGCGCTGAGGGCGCGGCGGCCCGTTGGCTGATCGCCGGTGGAGCATCGGCTATGGCGCGGGTGGCCCGGCCTGCCCGCTTGACCCGCCAGTGCACGCACCCTAATTTGTTGCCATGGCCATTCTTCCCATCATCGAAACGCCCGATCCGCGCCTCAAGATCATTTCATCCCCGGTTGATCCGGCAGAGATCGGCACGCCCGCCTTCCAGACGCTGATCGACGACATGTTCGAAACCATGTATGCCGCGCCCGGCATCGGGCTTGCGGCGATCCAGGTCGCCATTCCCAAGCGGCTGCTGGTCATCGATCTGCAGGAGCCGGATGAGAGCGATCCTGAGGGCAAGGCCGTGGTGCGGGCGCCGCATGTCTTCATCAATCCCGAAATAGTCGAGGCGTCCGACGATGGCTCGGTCTACAAGGAAGGCTGCCTTTCCGTGCCGGAAATCTTTGCAGAGGTGGTGCGCCCGGCGGAAGTCAAGGTGCGCTGGCACGATCGGCATGGCGCACAGCATGAGCGCTGGATCGATGGCATGCTCGCCACCTGCCTGCAGCACGAAATGGATCATCTGGAGGGCATTCTCTTCATCGATCATCTGTCGAAGCTGAAGAAGGACATGGCGCTGAAAAAACTGGCCAAGCTGCGCAAGGCGGCATGAGCCAGGGCCCGCGCTGGCGCATCATTGCGGATGATCTGAGCGGCGCGGAAATTCGTGCGCTGCTGGAGGTGCATTTTGCCGGCATGCTGGCCAATTCGCCCGAAGGCAGCTGCCACTTCCTCGATTTTGAAGGGCTGAAAGGCCCTGATATCACCTTCTGGTCGATCTGGGACGGGCAGAGCCTTGCCGGCTGTGGCGCGCTCAAGGTGCATGATGCCGTGCTGGGCGAAATCAAATCGATGCGCACCCATGCGGATCATCTGCGCAAAGGGGCAGGTGCGGCCATGCTTGCGCACATCATCGCGCAGGCCCGCGCGCGCGGCCTGGCCCGGCTGTCGCTCGAAACCGGCTCTGGCCCGGCCTTTCATGCCGCACACGGCCTGTATCGGCGCTTCGGCTTTGTCGAGTGCGGGCCCTTTGCCGATTATCGGCCCGATCCGTTCAGCCGCTTTTTCACATGTCAGCTGGCCGCGCACGCAGCCGCTGCAACTTAGCGCTATACAAGGCCGCGATGTTCGGTCTATGTTCTGCTGATGGAGATTGAAATTGTGGCAGCCGCGCTGGTTGCGCTGGCCCTTGGCGGCGTCATCGGCTGGCTGGTTGCGGCACGGCAGGCAGCCGGGCTGAAGGCCGAGCGTGATCAGTTTGAAGACCGGTTCAGGGCCGCGATCAGCGATCTGGCCAGCGCCGAGGATGGGCGTGCAGCGGCGGAAAGGTCGCTCGCTGCCCTTGCGGCAGAGCGTGCCGCGCGGGATGAGGCGCACGCCCAGCAAGTGGCGCAGCTTCAGCAGGCCCGCGATGGCCTGGCGGCCCAGTTTCAGGATGTGAGCAGCAAGCTGCTGGCGGCGATGCAGGGGCAGTTTCTGGAAAGTGCCGATGCCCGTTTCAAAGCGAGCGAGGCCCAGCAGGCGGCCCGGCTGGCGGCCTTGCTGCAACCGGTGGATGAGCGGCTGAAGCGCTATGAGGAGGCGGTCAGCAAGGTGGAGGCGGAACGGCGCGAAGCCTATGGCAATCTGCAGGGCCTGATGGAAAGCCTGCGCACCAGCAACGAAAGCGTGAAGGCCGAAGCGGCCAGGCTCGGCAATGCGCTGCGCAGTGCGCCCAAGGCGCGCGGCCGCTGGGGCGAACAGCAGCTGCGCAATGTGCTCGAAGCCTGTGGCCTTTCCGAATATGCCGATTTCCGCACCGAAGTGAGCGTCACTGGCGAGGATGGCGAACGGCTGCGACCCGATGTCATCATCCGCGTGCCCGGCGGGCACCATCTGGTGGTGGATGCAAAAGTGTCTCTCAATGCCTATCAGGATGCATTTGAAGCCGATGATGAGGCGCGCCGCGCGGCTGGCCTTGCCGCGCACGCCGCTGCGGTCAAGGCCCATGTCAATGCGCTGGGCAACAAGGCCTATTGGAGCCAGTTTGAAACCGCGCCCGATTATGTGATCCTGTTTCTGCCGGGCGAACATTTCCTCAGCGCCGCGCTGGAGCAGGATCAGGGCCTGTGGGATCAAGCGTTCGAACGGCGCGTGCTGCTGGCCACGCCCACCAATCTCATTGCCATTGCCCGCACGGTGGCGGCCGTCTGGCGGCAGGAGCAGCTGGCGAAGGAGGCGCAGGAAATCGGGCGGATGGGGGCCGAGTTGTACGAACGCCTTAGAAAATCGGCCGAGCATTTGAAGCGGGTCGGCAGCGGTCTTGAGTCAGCGGTCAAGAATTACAATAGCTTCGTTGGCAGTTTCGAACGTAATGTCTTGTCATCAGGCCGGCGTTTGGCAGACAAAGGCGTCGAAATCGGCAAAGCCGAGATTGAAGATGTTCCGTTTGTGGAATCCACGCCGCGC
>CAZFYJ010000262.1:0-2646 GCA_964523215.1 uncultured Sphingomonadaceae bacterium
CGATTTCGCCCTCGCGGCTGAGCAGTTCGACCGCGCCCATTTCGCGCAGATACATGCGCACGGGATCGTCCGTGCGATCCACGGTTTCCTTTTTCTTGTCAGGAATTGTGAGCTCGCCCACGCCGCTGCCCACGGCATCGATATCGTCATCGACCGTTTCGTCGGCTTCTTCCTGCACATCTTCGTCGCTTTCGACGATGTTGATGCCCATTTCGGAGATTGCAGACATGATGTCTTCGATCTGCTCGGAAGACATTTGATCCTGCGGCAAGGCCTCGTTGATCTCGTCATAGGTGATGTAGCCCCGCTTTTTCGCGCGGGCGAACAGCTTTTTCACCGATGCTTCGTTCAGATCGAGCAGGGGATCGTCACGCCCTGCCGGTTCTGCTGCTTCTGCCATATTCGTCCACTACCCCGTGTGTTTGCTGCGCCGTCCCATAGGTCAGCCCGATCGATTGCGCAATTTTTCTATGCGACTCGCAACGGCGCGTTTGGCGAGCGCGAGTTCCTGCTGTCGTGAAATGGCTGCCTCATCGAGAAAAAGCGCTGCATTTTTCGTCGCTTCGGCAAAGGCCATATCGATTTCATCCCATGCGAGTGCCACGGCCACGGCTTCGTCCAGATCGTCTTGCGCCTGGGCATCTCCCCGATCTGCCGAAACGAAAGAAAAGGGCAGCATGCGCTCCCGGCGGAGCCGATCCATCACGCGGGCCAATCCAGCCTCAAGCAAAATGGTGTCCAATGTCTCATTATCAAGGGGGCGATCGTCGCGCGCCGGGTCGCACACCGCCATAATCATCGCATCGGCCATGGCACGAAGGCCGTCATCGTCCAGCCGCAGCCGCGCCAGATTTTCCGCATGGGGCAGTATCCGCTGCGGGTGGCGCAACAGCCCGGCCAAGATTGCCTGGGCCAGCGGATTGGCGATCCCGCCCTTCAGCACGGCGCGTGCGGCGGGCGAGGGGGGTAGGCGGCGGGGATCGGCACGCAGCGGCTGGGTGCTGCGCCGCCCCACAGGCATCTGCGCCCGATCAGTGCCGGGAGCCGAGGCAAAAAACAGGGCATCGTGGCGTTCGCGCAGCATCTGGCGATAATGGGCCGCGATATCGGGATCGCGAATGGCATCGCTGATGCCGCGCAGCCGCTTTTTCAGTTCTGCGCGCTGCTCCGGCGTGGCGAGCGGCGTTGTGCTGACCAGCCGTTCCCACAGCCAGTCGATCAGAGGCTTTGCATCTGCGATCATGCCTTCAATCGCGGCAAGCCCGCCGCTGCGCACAACATCATCGGGATCCTCGCCTGCAGGCAGCGTCATGATGGAAAGGCTGAACCCCGGTTGCAGCAAAGGAAGTGCCCGTTCGGCCGCCCGCATTGCTGCCCTTTGTCCCGCTGCATCCCCATCGAAACACAGCACCGGCGTGGCGCAATGCCGCCACAGCAAGGCGATCTGCTGCTCGGTCAGCGCCGTGCCCAGCGGCGCGACGGCTTCATCGAGCCCGGCCTGCGCCAGCGCGATTACGTCCATATAGCCCTCGACCACCAGCAAGCGTCCACTTTTGCGGGCGGCAGCGGCGGCGCGATCGAGATTGAACAGCGTGCGCCCCTTGTCGAACAAGGGCGTATCCGGCGAATTGAGATATTTGGGTTCGCCCTGCTCCAGAATGCGACCGCCAAAAGCAATGGTGCGGCCGCGCGCATCGCGGATCGGAATCATCAACCGCCCGCGAAACCGGTCATAAGCGGGCTTGTCGTCCACCTTGATCAACAAGCCGGCATCGATCAGCTTTTCGACCGAAAACTGGCCGAGTGCCGCGGCGATGCCATCGCGCCGATCGGGCGCAAAGCCGATTTGGAACTGCCGGGCAATGGCCGGGCTCAGCCCCCGCTTGGCGAGATAGGCACGCGCGGCAGCCCCCTCTTCATGCATCAGCCTGTCCGCAAAATGCTGTGCCGCCGCCTCGCATGCATCGCGCAGGCCAAGCGTTTTCTGGGCGGTTTCGGCTGCGCGCGGGTCTGCGGCGGGCACCTCCATCCCGGCGCTGGCAGCCAGCTCCTTCACGGCATCCATGAAGGAAAGGCCGCGATGCTCGGTCAGCCAGCGGATCGCATCGCCATGCGCGCCGCAGCCAAAACAATGGTAAAAGCCGCGGGCATCATTGATGGTGAAGCTGGGCGTCTTTTCATTGTGAAACGGGCAGCATGCCTTGTGCTCGCGCCCGGCCCGCACGACCTTCACGGTCTTGCCGATCAGCGCGGACAAGCTGATCCGGCTGCGCAATTCATCGAGCCATGCGGGGGAAAGCGCCATGCCGCAATCAGATCAGCCGAGCGCTGCCTTCACCAGCGCGCTCGCGCTGCCCATGTCGAGCGCAGTGCCATGCCGTTCCTTGAGCAGGGCCACCACGCGGCCCATATCCTTCAGGCCGCTTGCCCCGATTTCGGCAGCAATGGCGGCAATCGCCGCCTGTGTTTCTGCCTCCCCCATGCGCGCCGGCATGAAGCGTTCGATCACGGCCAGCTCGGCAGCTTCGGCAGCGGCCAGCTCGGTGCGGCCGCCCTGTTCATAAAGGGCGATGGATTCGCGGCGCTGCTTCGCCATCTTGCCCAGCACGTCGACGACGGTCACATCGTCATCCGCAGGCGCGGCGG
>CAZFYJ010000263.1:0-2642 GCA_964523215.1 uncultured Sphingomonadaceae bacterium
GATCAGATTGTCCATCGCGGGCAGCGGCCCGGTTTCGGACGCCCGATATTGCTTGGTCCAGCGGCCGACCTGCCGCTCGAAAAAATTGCCGGGCTTGCCATAATCGCCAAGGCCCACGGCTTCATGATCGATGCGGTGAAGCGCCGCCAGCGTATCGGCCATGGCGTGATAAATGGCAGTGCGCTCTGCCGGGCTGGCCGCATCGGGCAGGGCCCCATCCCAGATGGTACGCCCTTCGACCAGCGCCATCACATAGAAAGCACTGCCGATCACGCCATCATCCATGCACAGGCCATAGGGCCGGGCCACGGGAAAGCCGGTGGGATGCAGAGCCGCGATCAGCGCAAATTCGCGGTCCACAGCGTGCGCGCTGGGCAGCAGCGGGCCAAAGGGCTTGCGCCGCAGCACATAGCTCCCCGAGGCTGCATCGATGCGATATGTGGGGTTGGACTGGCCCCCGGCAAATTTGCGCAGCGAAACAGGCGCATCGCCACCAAAGGGCACAAAGCCTGCCACATGGGCCGCCATCCAGTCGGCCAGCCGGATGATGTCCAGCCGATCCCTGTCGGGCACCGCAACGGTGCCGCTGAACGCCTTTTCCGCAGAAAGGGGCGCGTCGCTCACCGCGCAACGCCCATATCGCCGCTCGAAACGGCCGATCCGCCATCAGCCCCATATTTGCCGAATTCCAGCCGGGCGATGGCGCGCGCGTGCACTTCATCCGGCCCGTCGGCAAGGCGCAGCGTGCGCTGGTGTGCATAGGATTTGGCAAGGCCGAAATCTTCGGAAACGCCACCGCCGCCATGCGCCTGAATGGCATCGTCGATGATCTGCAACGCCATATTGGGGGCCTGCACCTTGATCATCGCGATTTCCGCGGCCGCTGCCTTGTTGCCGACCTTGTCCATCATGTCGGCGGCCTTCAGGCACAGCAGGCGGGTCATCTCGATATCGATGCGCGCCCGGGCAATGCGCATTTCCCAGATGCTGTGATCGGCGACCCTCTTGCCGAATGCCGTGCGCGAAAGCAGCCGCCGGGCCATACGTTCCAGCGCCTCTTCGGCCGCGCCAATGGTGCGCATGCAATGGTGGATACGGCCAGGCCCAAGGCGCCCTTGCGCAATTTCAAAGCCGCGCCCTTCACCCAGCAGCATGGCCTCTTCGGCATTGACACGGACATCGCGCAGCTCGATTTCCATATGGCCATGCGGCGCATCATCATAGCCAAAGACCGGCAGATGCCGCCGGATGGTGATGCCCGGCGCATCGAGCGGCACGAGCAGCATCGACTGCTGCTGGTGGCGCTTGGCTTCGAAATCGGTCTTGCCCATCAGGATCGCAACCTTGCAGCGCGGATCGCCAGCGCCTGAAGACCACCATTTCACGCCATTGATTACATAATCATGGCCGTCACGCCGGATCGAACATTCGATATTGGTCGCATCGGATGATGCGACCGCCGGCTCGGTCATCAGGAATGCACTGCGAATCTCGCCCTCCATCAGGGGCTTGAGCCAGCGATCCTTCTGCGCGCGCGTGCCATAGCGATGCAGCACTTCCATATTGCCGGTGTCCGGTGCGGAACAGTTGAACACTTCGGGGGCAAATTCGATCCGCCCCATTTCCTCGGCGCACAGCGCATATTCAAGATTGGTGAGGGCCGGCCCTTCAAAGGCAAAACTGTCGTCCACATGCGCCCGGCCGGATGATGGCGGCATGAACAGGTTCCAGATGCCGGCCGCCTTGGCCCGCGCCTTTTCCTCTTCCACCACTTGCAGCACTTTCCAGCGATCGCCCTGCTTTTGCTCGGCATCATAATCGGCCACGCGGGGGCGGACATGGCGGGCGATATGGTCTCGCACGCGATCGCGCCAATATTGCTGCCGTTCGGTCAGATCGAAATTCATGGGGGCAACACTCCCTTTTGCGGCGCTGGGACGCGATTCTGGCTTTACGTTTGCGTCAACCTTGGCAGCATGTGCAGGCCATTTCCAGACACTTTATGGAAAAAATGCACTCACCCACCCGGTTCGGTCGCGCCAAGCCGCGCCAGCCTGGCTTCATGCTCGGCCTGGCCGAACGGGAATTTCCAAAAGGTGATTGCCGTTCCGCTGGTGATGCCCAGTGTCAGCACCATCAGCCAGGCCGTCAGCGTATCGATGCTCTGCGTAGGCACCTGTCCGGCCACCGCCTGCTCGGGAAAGGCTGCCGCGCTCAGCACGAAGCCGACAATCAGGATGCCGACGCCTGTTGCGCATTTCTGCACAAAGAGATTGCCGGCAAAGAACAGGCCCTCCTCGCGCCGGCCGGTTTCTTCCTGGCTTGCCTCCACCACATCAGACATCATCGAAGCCCCGATGATCATCGCGGTGATGCCAAGGCCAGTGCCGCTGGCATTCAGCAGCAGGAAGGCGGGCAGCAGCATGGCATCCCCCGGCAGCGGAAACAGGCCGGCAAAGCGCAGGGCATAGGGCATCATGTTCAGGCTCGCCCCGACGATCGCCAATATCGCTGCGGCCCGCGGCTTGCCGAGTGCGCGGCTGATCGGCGCGGCGAGCAGGAACGCCATGGTGGCGGCGATCAGCAGGCTGATCGTGTGCCACACAATCTGCGCATTGCCGAATTGCCACACAAAGCTGAGC
>CAZFYJ010000264.1:0-2616 GCA_964523215.1 uncultured Sphingomonadaceae bacterium
GCAGCCTTCCCGCTTGAAAGCCGTGCTCGATCGGCAGCGTGATGGCAGCGACGGCAGCTTCGCCGATGCCGATCGTCTGCGCCTGCGACCAGCTTTCGCACATGATGATGGGCGGGGCGCCATGCTCGCTCAGCAAATGGCACAGCCGGTCACGCGAGCCTTGCGAATAGCAGGCAATGATGCACCGCTGCCCATCACGCAGCCGCTGGTTGAGAAAGCTGCTGATCCCGGCATAGATTGGGCCTTGCCCGGCCCGGTCTGCGGCAAAATCATGGGCGGCCCTGGTGGAAAGTGCGATCACCGGTGTCGCACCAGGCTCCACAGCATGCGGTGTGGTGCCATGTACGGGCAGCGTTGTGACGAGGCCGTTCCATTCGCTCGGAGACAGGTAAAGAGCCTCGGGCGCGAGCGGGCGATAGCTGCCGGGCTCGCGCCGTTGCTGATCGACACGGTTGGCGTGATAATCGGCAATGGCATCGAAACGCGCGGTTGCCGCTGCCTCAATGCCATGCGCCGCGATGTAGAGCGTGTCCTTCCCCAGATGTTCTGAAACCGGCACCAGACGTTCTTCGAACAGCGGCAGCCAATGGTCCATCCCGGCATGACGACGCCCTTCCGACACCGCCTGATAGACGGGATCACCCGTCGCCGTGGCACCGAAGAATTCACGATAGCGGCTGCGAAAGCGCTTGATGCTCTCTGCTTCCAGCAGCGTCTCTGCCGCCGGCAACAGGGTAAAGCCGTCGATCGTGCCTCGGCTGCGCTGATCGGCGGGGTCAAATTCCCTGATGCTCTCAATCTCGTCGCCGAAAAAATCGAGCCGCAGGCCAAAGGCGGCCCCTGATGGATAGAGATCAACGATGCTGCCGCGCACCGCAAACTCCCCCGCATCGGCCACATTATCGACGCGGGAGTAGCCATTGGCCAGCAGCCGGGCCGTCAGCGCGTCGCGATCTATCCGCAGGCCTCTGGCAAGCCGGCTCGTCAGCTGGCGGATGCGAAACGGCGTCAGCGTGCGCTGCGTGATCGCGGCGACCGTCGTGACGATGCACATGCGGGCGGATGCCGGTGCGTCCAGCGCTGCCAGCGTTGCCAGCCGTGCCGCAGACGCATGCAGGCTGGGCGATGAACGGTCATAGGGCAGGCAATCCCACGCCGGAAATTGCAGCACGGCAAGCTCTGGCGCAAAAAAAGCGAGCGCCTCTGCCATGCCCGCCATCGCAGCTTCATCTGGCGCAACATAAACAGAGTGACCCGGCGCCAGCCGTGCGGCATCGGCCAGCAGCAGCGGCGCAAAGCCATCGGCCACTTCGCTCAGCACCAGCCGCTGCCGCGACCGTGTCAGTTGTTCGATCGGGGGCATGGGCCTCTGGTCAGCCGCCCGGGTTTTTCGGCACGAAATCAAGCCGCTGAAGGGCTGCCAGCATCGGTCCGCGATAACGCTCCGGCGCGGGTGCAAGGCCGCATGCCCAGGCCAGGATGTCATGATCCTCCTCGGCGAGCAGCGCTTCAAACCAGTCCCACTGGTCCGCATTCCAGCGCGGATGATCACGATCGAAAAAGCCGCCGATGATCAGATCGGCTTCCTTGGTACCCCTGTGCCAGGCCAGATAGCGCAGCTTTTTGGCGCGGATTTCATCGGTCTGCATGTTTCAAGCCTTATCGGATGCCCGGTTGCGTGATAGCAGCCCTAATCATGCGGCCCGAGATACTCAATCCACTCTTTGCCGATGTCACTGGGCTGCGCGGGGTCGGGCCCACGCTTGCCCGGCCGCTTGCCCGGCTCGGCCTGCAGCATGTGGCCGATTTGGCCTTCCACTTGCCGACAGGCATGATCCGCCGCCGCCCTGTCGCCAATCTCGACGAGGCCGAGGTTGGCGACATCATCCTCGTGACTGTGACACCGACAGATTATCGCGCCAGCGGTTCGGCGCGGGCCCCTCTGCGCGTCCACACGATTGATGCGCTGGGCAATCATCTGGCGCTTGTCTTTTTCGGTCGCGCCCAGCATCAGGCAAAGGCCCAGCTCAGCGTGGGGCAGCCCCGCCTCGTGGGCGGCAAGCTGGAGCGTTATGGTGATGCATTGCAGATCACGCATCCGGACGTGATTGCCGATCCGCAGGCGGCCGAACCTGGCCTCCATGCAGAGCCGGTTTATCCGCTGAGCGAAGGCCTGAGCAACCGTCGCCTGGCGCAGATTGTGCGTGCGGCCCTCGGATCGGTGCCGATATTGCCGGAGTGGGCCGACCCCGGCCTCCTTGCTGCGCGCGGCTGGCCGAGCTTTCATGAAGCGCTGATGCAGGCGCATGCCGAACCGGGCGACAACCTCGCGCGGGAGAGGCTTGCCTATGATGAAATTCTTGCAGGCCAGCTGGCGCTGCTGCTGATCCGATCATCGCTCAGGCGGCGCAAGGCCGTCCCGCTGATTGGCGATGGCCGCCTGCGCGCGATGCTGCGCCTGCCATTTGCGCTCACCAGTGCACAAAGCCGGGCGATTGCCGATATCGAGCGTGATATCGCGGCGGACGCGCCGATGCTGCGCCTGCTGCAGGGCGATGTCGGCTCCGGCAAGACGATGGTCGCCCTGATGCTGTTGCTGGCGGCGGTGGAGGCGGG
>CAZFYJ010000265.1:0-2574 GCA_964523215.1 uncultured Sphingomonadaceae bacterium
ACGCGCCTGCCCGCAATGCGGCGGGCCGGGCTGATGTCGCCAGACATGGTGGGGACCACGGGCCGGTCGCTGCGTGATGACATGGTTGCCAAGGGCGAAGTGCGGGCCAGCTGGGTTGCGGACAATTACAACCATCTGCATGAGGCGCCGACCGTGTTTTACGCGGTGGCCATCCTGCTCGGCATGATCGGCGCAGGCGATGGCATCAATGCCTATATTGCCTGGGCCTATGTTGCGCTGAGGATCGCGCACAGCGTGACGCAAATCACGCTGAACCACGTGGTCAGCCGCTTTGTCCTTTTCGTTGCTTCAACCATCTGCTTGATGATGCTGGTGGCGCATGGCTTTGCGATCGTTTTCGATCTGCATCTGCCGCATCTCGGCTAGGCAGGATCAGCGCCGAAATGCACCCACCAGTTCGACATGGGTTGACCAGTTGAACTGCGCGACGGGCTGCGCCCATGAAAGGCGATAGCCCGCAGCGACGAGCACCCTTGCATCGCGGGCAAAGCTGGCTGGATTGCAGCTGACATAAGCGATTGCGGGCACTGTGCTTGCTGCCAGCTGGGTGATCTGTTCCTCTGCGCCGGCGCGGGGCGGATCGAGGATGACGGCATCAAAGCGGCACAGCTCGCTTGCCTGCAGCGGTTTGCGATAAAGATCGCGATGATCGGCAAAAATGCTGCGTTGCCCGGCATTGGCTGCTGCCTTGAGCGCAAAGAGCGCATCGCGCGCGGCATCGGCGGCATAGAGTTTTGCCCCGCGCTGGCCAGTGCCTGCGCATCCAATCGCAAATGTGCCCAGCCCGCAAAACAAATCTGCCACAATGCGGGCATCGCCAACTGCCTCGCGCACGCATGCGACCAGGGCCGCCTCGCCGGCGGCTGATGCCTGCACGAACGCAAAGGGCGGGAATGGCACCGCAAGGGCCGATTCCCCCGTTCCGGCGGCAAAGCTGATTGTTGCCGGCGATGGCTCCCAAAGGCATTCAGGCCCGTCGCCCTGATCGATCATAAGCCGGGCAAGCCCCTGATCACGTGCAAATTGGCTCAGTGCCTCCAAAGCCCTCAGATGGCGGGCCTCCAGCCCTTCCAGCAGCAGGTCTATGCCCTGATCGATGCGGGTCATGCTGATCCGCACCAGCGATTTTGCCGCCATCAGCCGCGCCAGCAGCGCCCGCAGCGGGGCAAGCAGTGCGACCATCTCGGGCAGCAGCACCGGGCACATGCCGATGTCGACAATCTGATGGCTGCGTTGCCCGCTATAACCCAGCATGACTCCTTTTTCACGCCTGATCGCGCGCAGCGCTGCCCGGCGGCGCAGGCCGGGCGGGATCAATATTGTATCGCGCACATGATCTGCAGATACATGCTGCGCCGAAAGCGCCCCCACCACCCGATCGCGTACGAAATCCGCATAAGCTGCATCACGGACATGCTGCAGCTGGCAGCCGCCACAGGTGCCGAAATGGCGGCAGGGCGGCGCCTGTCGCGCAGGCCCAGGCATCAGCGTGCCGTCGGACGCCAGCATGTCGCCCGGCGCTGCGCCTGCCACATAGCGGCCATCCGCGGTAATGCCGTCACCGCGCCCGGCGATGCGGACAATGGGGGTCAATGGTTGCAGCGCGCCAGACATCCCATTGCGCAAAGGGCATATGCGGATGCGAGGCAAGCCTTATTTGGTCGCAGACCCTGCGCCCTGACCGGTGCCCGCCTGAACGCCCGTCGCCTGATCGCGCGCGTCACGATCCGCAGTCGCCGCCGGAAGCCGGTAAAGATCATTGGCAATCCCGATCTGCAGCACGCCCTTGTCCACGAGGCTGAGCTTTGCTGGCTCTGCCCCGTCCGCAGGCTGCACGCCAGTGCCATCCGTCATCACGCGAAAGCGACGAAACCCGCCATCAGGACGCGACAGCACGAGGACTTCCCCCTCTTGCCCGGCGACACGATCCATCCGGCAGCTGCGCTCGAACTTCGTTGTGCCATCGAGCGCACACAGGATGCGCCCATCCTCTTCGGCGGCCTGTGCCGCCTTTTGCTCCGCTTCGGCCACTTTGCTGTTATCCGGCTTGTGATCGAGATTGCAGCCGCACAGCAGCAGGCTTGCCACAAAAAGGCTAGATGTCCGCGTAAACATGCTTCTCCCTCGCCGCGCCCGGATGGGTCAGCGCGCCCAGATACGCCGGCCCGACATTCTGGGCATAGCGCCACAACGCGCCGGATTGATAGGCATTTTCACGCGGCTGCCAAGCCGTACGGCGACGGGCCAATTCCTCATTTGGCACATCCAGATCGATGCTGCCGCGCTCTGCATCAATCGTGATGATGTCGCCATCCTCGATCAGCGCGATCGGCCCGCCCACGGCTGCCTCGGGGCCGACATGGCCGATGCAGAAGCCGCGGGTTGCCCCGGAAAAGCGCCCATCAGTGATGAGCGCGACCTGCTCGCCCATGCCCTGCCCGTAAAGGGCCGCGGTGGTGGCCAGCATTTCGCGCATGCCGGGGCCACCCTTGGGGCCTTCATAGCGGATGACGAAGACATCGCCTTCCTTGTAGTTCTTGGCTTTGACAGCGG
>CAZFYJ010000266.1:0-2566 GCA_964523215.1 uncultured Sphingomonadaceae bacterium
GGGACGAGCTTTACCATCTGCTGTTTGTCAGGCCCGCTTTCTGGTTTGGCCGCTTGTTCTGGAAAGGCGGGGATGAGGCGGTGATCAATCGTTTTGGCCCCGATGGGGCGGCCAGCGCCGTTCAGGCGGGCAGCGGCCTCGCCGTGCGGCTGCAATCGGGCTATCTCTACACTTATGCCTTTGTGATGCTGCTGGGTCTGGCGGGTGCGGCAAGCTGGGCGATGGTGCGCTATTTATGAGTGATTTCGCTTTCCCCATGCTCAGCCTGATGATCTGGCTGCCGGTGCTGGCGGCATGTCTGTGCCTTGCCGTCTCTGCACAGCAGGCGCGCTGGATTGCGCTGGTGACCACATTGCTGCTGTTTGTGCTCGGCTGCCTCTTGTGGGTCAATTATGAAATTGGCGGGCCGCAATGGCAATTTGTGGAACGGGCGCAGCTGTTCGGGCCGTTCACCTATGCGCTGGGCATTGATGGGATGGCGCTGATGCTCATCATGCTCTCCGTCTTTCTCATGCCGATCTGCATCCTCGCCAGCTGGAGCGCAATTGCCGATCGCGTCGGCCTCTACATGGCCTGCTTCCTCGTGATGGAAAGCCTGATGATCGGCGTCTTTGCAGCGCAGGATCTGTTCCTCTTCTACATCATGTTCGAAGCAGGCCTCATCCCCATGTATTTCATCATCGGCATCTGGGGCGGGGCAAATCGCAAATATGCTGCGTTCAAATTTTTCCTCTACACATTGCTCGGGTCCGTGCTGATGCTGGTGGCGATGCTGTGGATGGCCAATCATGCCGGAACGACAGACATCCCGACCCTGCTCAATTTCGACTTTCCAGAGGACGCGCAGACATGGCTGTGGCTTGCCTTTTTCGCAAGCTTTGCCGTGAAGATGCCGATGTGGCCTGTGCACACATGGCTGCCCGATGCGCATGTGCAGGCGCCCACCGCCGGCTCGGTGATCCTGGCGGGCGTGCTGCTCAAAATGGGCGGTTATGGCTTCCTTCGCTTTTCGCTGCCGATGTTTCCAGATGCCAGCGCGGAGCTGATGTGGCTTGTTTTCGGGCTGTCGATCGTGGCCGTTGTCTATACGTCGCTGGTCGCGTTGGTGCAGAGCGACATGAAAAAGCTGATTGCCTATTCCTCCGTCGCGCACATGGCGATCGTGACGGCGGGCCTGTTTGCCATGAACCGACAGGGCATAGAGGGCGCGCTGATCGTGATGCTCAGCCATGGGCTGGTTTCGGGCGCGCTGTTCCTGTGTGTTGGCGTCATCTATGATCGGCTGCACACGCGCGAGATTGATCGCTATGGCGGTCTTTCGGTCAATATGCCGGCCTATGCGCTGTTCTTCATGCTGTTCACCATGGCCTCGGTCGGCCTGCCGGGCACCAGCGGCTTTGTGGGCGAATTCCTGTCGCTGGTCGGTGTCTATGAGGCATCGAGCTGGGTGGCGCTTGCATGCGGCACCGGCATCATCCTGGGTGCTGCCTATATGCTCTATCTCTATCGTCGCGTGGCATTTGGCGCGCTCGACAAGGAGGATGTGAAGGCGATGCCCGATCTGGAGCCGCGCGAATGGGCGATGCTGACCCCGGTTGCGGCGGTTGTGCTGTGGATGGGCGTTTATCCCGAGCCATTCCTTGCGCCGATGCGTCAGGATGTCGGCACGCTGGTGGCGCGGCTCGCTCCCGCCAAGCCAGAGGGCGATGCGCGGCTCGTTTTTGATCGGAACAAGCCTGCCGCCGCGGCACCGCAGGCAGGGGGCGTGGCAAATTAATGTCTGATTTTCTGCTCATCGCGCCTGAAATTGCGCTCACCATCGGCGGGTTGCTGATCCTGCTGCAGGCCGCCTTTGGTGCTGCCACCCAGAGCAACGCTCGCCTCGCGCACGTGAATGCCGCGCTCTATCTGCTGGTCGCCATGATTGCGCTGTTCGTTGTGCCAGCCAGCGGCGAGGCGTTTCAGGGCACCTATCAGGCAGATGCCTTTTCCCGTTTTGCCAAGCTGCTGATTTATGGTGCGAGTGCCGTTGCGGTGCTGCTCGCGCCATCCTTTTTCGAGAATAAGGGGGGCATGCGTGCCGAATATGCCGCGCTGATCGTGTTCGCAGCGCTGGGCATGGGCATCATGGTCAGCGCGACCGATCTGCTTGGCCTCTATATCGGGGTGGAGCTGAACAGCCTTTCAGCCTATGTGCTGGCCTCATTCCTGCGCAATGATGATCGTTCGTCGGAAGCCGGCCTCAAATATTTTGTGCTGGGCGCATTGGCGAGCGGCATGCTGCTTTTTGGCCTTTCGCTGCTCTATGGCTTTTCGGGCACGCTGTCTTATGCCGGGATTGCGGATGCCTTTGCCAAGGGGATGAACCCTGGCTTGCTGTTTGGCCTGGTGTTCGTGCTCGCCGGGCTGTGCTTCAAGATCAGCGCGGTGCCCTTCCACATGTGGACGCCCGATGTGTATGAAGGCGCGCCCACCCCCGTCACACTGTTTTTCGCAAGCGCACCCAAGGTGGCGGGAATCGCGCTGATGGTGCGCGTCACCTATGAAGCCATGGCCTCAGTGCCGG
>CAZFYJ010000267.1:0-2560 GCA_964523215.1 uncultured Sphingomonadaceae bacterium
GGCGGCTTTCGCTTTTACGAACGCGCCGAAATCCGCGATGCCATTGCCTATTTCCGGCTGGTGCATCAGCCTGCCGATGATTTGGC
Source organism: uncultured Sphingomonadaceae bacterium (assembly GCA_964523215.1). Lineage (GTDB taxonomy): Bacteria > Pseudomonadota > Alphaproteobacteria > Sphingomonadales > Sphingomonadaceae > CAZFYJ01. The sequence goes on from CAZFYJ010000267.1 coordinate 87, forward strand.
CTTTGAACGCATTGTGAACGTGCCCAAGCGCGGGCTGGGCGACAAGGCGGTGGCGCGCATCCAGATGCTGTCGCGTGCGATGCAGGTGCCGCTGCTGCATGCCGCGGGCGAGCTGGTGGCCAGCGACGAGCTGACCCCGCAGGCGCGGCGCGCGCTGAGCGGCTTCATGGCCAATGTCGCACGCTGGCGGGATCTGGCGCAAACGCTGTCGCACCCTGATCTTGCGCGCCAGATCCTCGATGAATCGGGCTATACGGCTGCCCTGCAGGCCGAGCGCAGCACCGAAGCATCCGGGCGGCTGGACAATCTGAACGAACTGGTGCGCGCCATGGAAGACTATGAGACGCTGGGCGCGTTTCTGGAGCATGTGAGCCTGGTGATGGACAATGATGCCCAGGGCGATGGCGATGTGATCACCATCATGACGATCCATGCTGCCAAGGGGCTGGAATTTGAACGCACCTTTCTGGTTGGCTGGGAAGAAGGCGTTTTTCCATCGCAGCGCGCGCTGGATGAAGGCGGGATTGCCGCGCTGGAGGAAGAGCGCCGGCTGGCCTATGTCGCCATCACGCGGGCGCGGCAGCATTGCAGCATCCTTTATGCTGCCAACCGGCGCATTTATGGCCAGTGGACATCCAGCATCCCCAGCCGTTTCATTGCCGAGCTGCCGCCCGAGCATATCGAAAGCGAAAACAGCATGGGCGGCGGCGAAAGCCTGTGGCGCGCAAACTGGGCACAGCAGGCAGATCCCTTTGCCCATGTGGCGCGGGGCGAGGGCCGCGGCGCAGGCTGGCAGCGCGCAGCCCGCAATTTCTCGCCAGAGCCGACGCGGCTGGTCGAGGCACGGCAAAGCGCCGTCAGCCTGGGAAACAAGGGGCGCAGCGATGTCGCGATCGGCATGCGCGTCTTTCATCAGAAATTCGGCTATGGCATCATTCAGGATATTGAAGGCAACAAGCTGGACATCGCCTTCGAAAGCGCCGGCCAGAAAAAGGTGCTCGACAATTTCATCGACATCGCGCCCTAGCAGCGGGCCCTAGAAAATCTATGCAGACCCATGGCAAGTTCGCCTTGCGCTGATCTGCGCACAGCGCCAATGACATTGGCGTGACCAGCTCCCTTTCCACCACGCCCATCACGCACCCGTTTCAGATAGCCGATTTCCGCCTGTACTGGCTGGCGCGTTTTTGCGCGGTGCTTGCCACCATGGCGATGGTCGTCATCCTCGGCTGGCAGGTCTATGATGTCGCTCGCAGCCAATATGGCATGTCGGTGAAGGCGGCATCACTGCAGCTCGGGCTGCTCGGCCTGGTGCAGTTCGTGCCGCTGTTTATCCTGACGCCGCTGGCAGGATGGGTTGCAGACCGGTTTGAGCGCCGGCGGGTGGCACTGTTTGCCAACAGCATTGATGCAGCGGTTGCAATTGCGCTTGCCTTTGCCACCTGGAACGATCTGCTCAGCCTGCCCTTGCTGTTTGTTCTTGCCGCAATGCACGGCGTGGCGCGCGTTTTCGTCGGCCCGGCGATGAGCGCGATGGCGCCCAACATCGTGCCGCCCGAATTGCTGCCAAAGGCGATCGCGCTGAGCTCGATTGCCTGGCAATCTGGCTCGATCATCGGGCCGGCAGCGGGCGGCTTTCTCTATGCCGCCGGGGCCAGCTATCCCTATGTGTTCAGCGCAGCACTGCTGGGCCTGGCGAGCGCGACGCTGCCCTTCATCCGGCCCATCTGGCCGCCGCCGCTCGACAAGGCGGTGCATCCGCTGCGCCAGATGGTCGATGGCCTGCGCTATACCTGGTCCGAACGCTTTCTGCTGGGTGCCATCACGCTCGATCTGTTTGCCGTGCTGCTGGCGGGTGCGACGGCGCTGCTGCCGGTTTTCGCCCGCGACATCCTGCATGTGGGCGCCTGGGGGCTCGGCTGGATGCGTGCGGCACCCGCGATTGGCGCGGTTGCCATCGCTTTATGGTTTTCGTGGAAGCCCATCCGTCACAATGTGGGCGCGAAAATGCTGTGGGCCGTGGTGGCCTTCGGCTGCGCGACCATCGGCTTCGGGCTGTCCACCAGCTTCTGGCTTTCGATGGCGATGCTCATTGCGCTGGGCGCCGCAGACATGTTCAGCGTCTATATCCGGTCCTCGCTGGTCCAGCTGAACACGCCAGATGCGATGCGCGGGCGGGTTTCGGCTGTCTCCGGGCTCGCCATTTCCGCGTCGAACGAATTGGGAGAGCTGCAATCCGGGGTTGCCGCATCGCTGCTGGGGCCGGTTGGCGCTGTTGTATTCGGCGGCGCAGGGGCCATAATGGTGACGGCGTTGTGGGCACGGCTCTTTCCCGAGCTCAGGATGGCCCAGACGTTCGAGCCGCGCTACCGAAACGAAAGCACGGCCGATGCAGCACAGACAGTTGACCCGCACCACGGCAAAATGAAGGATGCAGCCTCATGATCGCGAACAGCATACTCGATACCATCGGC
>CAZFYJ010000268.1:0-2546 GCA_964523215.1 uncultured Sphingomonadaceae bacterium
CATGCACGCGGTTGTTACAGGCCTTTGACGCTGGCGCCCCGCTTGACGGGGGGGGGGGGATGTCATCCGGCGAGAGCAGCGGCCCAATATTCCGGCCTGAAGCCGATCAGGAGGCCGCCCGGATGCATCACGATGGGCCGCTTGATCATGCTCGGCTGCGCCAGCATCAGTGCCATCGCTTTGGCCGCATCGATGCCCTCCTTGTCGGCCTCGGGCAGCTTTTTGAATGTCGTGCCGGCGCGATTCAGGATCGTTTCCCATCCTTCGGCCGCCACCCATTGCGGCAACAATTCTTCCGGAACGCCGGCCTTCTTGTAATCGTGAAAGCGATGATCGATGCCGCGATCATCGAGCCAGGCGCGCGCCTTTTTCACTGTGTCGCAGTTGGCAATGCCATAAAGCGTGACTGTCATCCTCAACTCCCGCGTTTGCGTGCCTGGGCATAGCTGCCGAGAATGCGCACCCACTTGCTGTGAAACGCAAGCTCTTCCAGCGCGCGATCGACGGCCGGATCGCCCGGCATGCCTTCGATATCGGCATAAAATTCGGTCGCCGAAAAGCTGGTGCCGTGCTGATAGCTTTCCAGCTTGGTCATGTTCACCCCGTTGGTGGCAAAACCGCCCATCGCCTTGTAGAGCGCGGCGGGCACATTTTTCACTTCGAACAGAAATGTGGTGATCACCGGCCCGGCGGCGGGATCAGGCAGGCGGCCCTCGCGCGCAAGGATGACGAAGCGGGTCACATTATCTTCGGCATTGGCAATCGATTCTTCGTGCAGCGTCAGGCCATAGAGCGCGGCAGCCCCCGGCGGGGCAATCGCCGCAAGACCGGGCTCGCTGCTGTCGGCCACCAGCGCAGCGGCCCCGGCCGTATCGGCATGGGCAAGCGGGGCAATCCCCTGGGCACGCAGCCAGTGGCGGCACTGGCCGAGTGCCTGCTCGTGGCTCATGGCGCGGGCCACTGGCGCAAGATTGCGGCTCATCAGCGCGTGGCGGATGGCCAGAAAATGCTCGCCGATGATGGCCAGGCCCGATTCAGGCAACAGGAAGTGCATATCGGCCACGCGGCCGTTCAGCGCATTTTCGATGGGGATGATGGCGCGGTCCGCCCGCTGCGATTGCACGGCCTCGATCGCATCGGCAAAGCTGTAGCAGGGCAAGGGCAGGCAGGCGGCATCAAAATCCTGCGCGGCGAGGTGCGAATTTGCGCCAGGTGCGCCCTGAAAGGCCATTGCGCGCGCAGGATCGGCCAGCGCCGCGGCGCTCATCGCATCAACCAGGCGCTGCGCGGATGGGCTGTAGCTGTGCATTGCGCCTGCCCGATAGCCGCGCCGTGGCCAAACGGCAAGCGCCCGCGGCCGCCCCTGGTTCTGCACACAGATTTGGCCGCAGATGCACTTGCCAGCGCCCGCCAGCCGCACTATGTGGCACGCCAAGCCCCGGATCCGGGGCGTTTGGCAGGTTTTTCAATCAAGGGGCACGCGCGACATGGCGGACCGGAACACGATCATGGGCTGGGTTTTGGGCGCTGGCATCTGCGCGCTGGGATCGTCGATTGTTGCCGACAAATATTTCGCCTCGCACCGCCCCGAAAAAATGGGCTATCCGATCGAGGGCGTGCCTGCCGAGGGCGAGGCCGCGGCCGCCGGCCCGCCGCTTGAGGTGCTGTTGGCCAGTGCCGACATTGAAAAGGGCAAGGAAGTCTTCAAGAAATGCACCGCCTGCCACACGATTGAGCAGGGTGGCGCCAATGGCATTGGCCCCAATTTGTGGGCAGCGTTCAACAAGCCGCACGGCCATGTGCCGGGCTTTGCCTATTCGGATGCGCTGAAATCCATTCCCGGCCTGTGGGACTTCAAGGGCATGGATGCCTGGCTCGCTGCGCCGCGCAAATATGCCCCCGGCACGAAGATGAGCTTTGCCGGGCTGGGCAACCCCGTCGATCGCGCCAATGTGATTGCCTATATGAACAGCATGGGCAGCAATTTGCCGCTTCCCGCAGCGCCCGCCGCCGGCGCGCCTGATGCAGCGGCTGCCCCTGCCGCTGACGCCGCTGCTGCACCTGCCGCAGCGCCTGCAGCCGCACCGGCCGCGGCTCCGGCTCCGGCGGCCCCGGCCAAGTAATCCTTCATTCCGTCATGGGCCTCTGGCGCTGCCCCCATGGCGGGGTGGAACCGGCCCCCTTGACTGCTCCGCCCCTTGCCCATCGCACAAGGCTGGCATCTTGGGCCGAGCTGGCATAAGGCAGCGCAAAGCAGCCGAAGGTCTTCATCATGACGGAAGAATTTTATCGCATCAAACGCCTGCCGCCTTATGTGATTGCGGAGGTGAACAACATGCGCGCCGCTGCACGCCAGGGCGGCGAGGACATTATCGATCTCGGCATGGGCAATCCTGATCTTCCGCCGCCGCCGCATGTGATCGAAAAGCTGTGCGAAGTGGCGGCCAAGCCTGATGCCCATGGCTATTCCGCATCGCGGGGCATTCCCGGGCTGCGCCGCGCCCAGGCCAATTATTATGGCCGCCGCTTTGGCGTCGATGTCGATC